>NZ_RZSB01000887.1:0-2216 GCF_004023285.1 Mesorhizobium sp. M2A.F.Ca.ET.067.02.1.1 | reverse complement strand
GCGACCGCCGAGGCCGTGCGGCGCATGCTGATCGGGATTTCAGAGGCGCGGCTGGTCGTTGTGGCGACGCATGACCGGGAGCTTGCCGCCGCCGCCGACCTGGTTGTGGATCTCACCCGTGACGATACCGTCGAGGTGGCGGCATGAGCACAGCGTTTCAGTCATCGAACCGGAAGTCGTGGCGGCTGGCGACGGGCTTCGCCTTCACCGCGCTGGCCTGCGCCATATTGCTGGGCGGCGTGTCCGCCTGGCTGCTCGGCTCGGTGGCGATCGCCGGCCTTTCCGCCACCGCTTTCACTTTCAACTTTCACACCCCCGCGGCTTTCATCAGGCTGTTCGCGGTTGGCCGCACCGCCGCCCGCTATGGCGAGCGCCTGACCGGCCACAAGGCCGCGCTCACCGATCAGATATCGCGTCGCGTCGAGCTGTTCGCCGCGATGGCGGCGGCGCCGGCGGTGCGCCGGGCCGGATGGCAGCTGGGCGACGATTCGCGCCTTGCCGACTATCTGGACGATGTCGAGGACCTCGACTTCGCCAGGCTGCGCGCCGGCCTGCCGGCTCTGACGCTTGCCTGCGGCCTCGCGGTCCTGGTTGCCGGCTCGGCAGTGCTGGCGCCTTTGTCCCTCCTGCCCATCATAGTCTTGCTGCTTGCCATCCTGTTCGCGGGGAACCGGGTGGCCAGAGCTGGCGCCATGGCATGGCGTGAGACCAGGTCGCTGCGCCGCGGGGGCGCGAGCCGGCTTGGCGCGGCCATGGCGTCAGCGGTACCCCTGAAGGCGGAGGGCGCCTGGAACCGCGAATGCACTGAGGCCCTTGCCGCGCTCTCTCGCGCCGACGCCGCGCAGCTTGCCCTTCGCCGGCTGCAGGCCATGCTGGACATGATCGGCGCGGCTTTCGGTCCGGTTGCCGGCGTCAGTGTGATGGCGGCTGCCTGGTATGCGGGCAGACAAGGCACGGAGCTTCTCGCGCCGATGCTGCTCGCCTTCTCCTGGCTGGCGCTGGGCGAAACCATGAATGGCGCATCGCGCATGCTGGTTGCCGTGCTCCGCCGCAACGCGGCTCGCGCCGAAATCGGCCAATGGACACGCGGCACCGCCGCCGGCAGGCGCGAATTCGCCCTGGATGACATCAAGCCCGGCCTGCTGCTTCATGGCGGCCTGCACCGCCGTGCGCCCGACGGCCGGTCGATCGGAACGCCCATCTCTCTGCTCCTCGCGCGGGGCCAGCCGACACTGCTCGTCGGCGCAAGCGGCTCGGGCAAGACGAGCCTGCTCAAGCAGATCGCCGGCTGGATCGGCGACGATGCCTTCGCCACCGACGACCGCATCCTGTCGGCAGGCGAGCGGCGGGCGCTCGTATCCCTCGTCCTGCACGACGCGGTCGTGCTCGAGGACACCGTCCGCGCCAATCTCTTTGCCGGCGATGCTCCGGATGCCGTACTCTGGCGGGCGCTGGAAGCCGTCGAGATGGACGGCCGCATCCGCGACGCGGGCGGGCTGGACAGCTGGGTCAGGCAGGACAGGTTCTCGCTCGGCGAAGCCCAGCGTATCAACCTCGCGCGCGCCTGGCTGTCATCCCGACCCGTTATGCTGCTTGACGAACCGACCGAACACCTCGACGAGGCACAAGGAGAGCGTATCCTCGAGCGACTGCTCGCCCGCTTCAGCGATAGGATCGTCGTCGTCTCTACCCATCGCGCGCCGCCGCTCCGCGATGTCCGCACGATCGAGTTGCAGCCGTAATCACGCCGCCGAGCTGTCCTGCTCTGCGGCATTGGGATCGCCCGGCGCCGTCGCCCAGGCGAGCTCGACCAGCGTCACAGTGCGTCGCCCTGTGCCGTCGACCTGGCAGACAATGAGGCCCTGCTCCTCGATATAATCGAGCAGCCGCCGCGCCCGCCGCAGCGAATGCGAGCCGTAGGCCCGCGCAATCGCCGCGTCGCTCGGGCAAGGCCAGCCCTCTTTGGCGGCGCGGGCGATCATCATGAACACGCCCTGCATGTCCTCGGGCAGCAGCGAGGCGCGCACGGAGACGTCCCGCCAGGCATCGTCCTCGGCCATGTCGGAGCCGACGCCGGCACGCGCCCTGGTCAGCATGCGGCGGAATTCCGGAAGATCGGGCACCACCGAGGCAAGCCCTTCGATGCGGCAGCGGACCACGAACTCCTGATAGAGCACGCCGATGACGCGGAAACCCGCATCGGGCTCGGCCAGAAT
>NZ_RZSB01000886.1:0-2217 GCF_004023285.1 Mesorhizobium sp. M2A.F.Ca.ET.067.02.1.1 | reverse complement strand
GTGCCGCCTTCGGGAGTTGGAATCGTATTGCAGTAGGAGTTGAGGAACCCGTCGCCGCCGAACCAGGTCACCGCCCATTCCAGCGAACCGTGGCCACCCTGCTTGTCGCTCTTGCCGGCAAAAACCTCGCGTGTGACCTGGAACTCGTCGCCCAGCGTCGCCTTGAGATAGTCCTTCAGGCCGCCGGGGAAATGAAACTCGGCCTTGGCCGGCGTCTGGTCCTTCTCCTTGATCAGCGAAGGATCGCAGGTCCAGCGGATCTCGACGCCGCCGAACAGATAGGCCTTCGAGCGCGCCATGCGATAAAGCCGCGCCGGCTCGAAGGCGGCGCCCTTGCCGAAGATCTGCTCGTCGGGGTGGAAGCGGGTCCTCGTGCCGCGGCGGTTATGAACCTCGCCCAGATGCTCGAGGCCGCTGACCGGGACGCCGCGGGAAAAACGCTGACGGTAGAGCTGACGGCCGCGCGCGACCTCGACCTCGAGATGGTCGGACAGCGCGTTGACGACCGAAACTCCGACGCCGTGCAGGCCGCCAGAGGTCTCATAGACCTTGGAGTCGAACTTGCCGCCCGAATGCAGCGTCGTCATGATGACTTCGAGCGCCGGCTTCTTGAATTTCGGATGCGGGTCGACCGGGATGCCGCGGCCATTGTCGGTGACGGTCAGGAAGCCGTCGGCGGAAAGCTCGACATCGATGAAGGTGGCGTGGCCGGCCACGGCTTCGTCCATCGAATTGTCGATGACCTCGGCGAACAGGTGGTGCATCGCCTTGTCGTCGGTGCCGCCGATATACATGCCCGGACGGCGTCGCACCGGCTCGAGCCCCTCCAGCACCTCGATATCGGCGGCGCTGTAGCTTTCGCTGCCGTCGCGGGCGGCGGTCGAGCGCTTGGCGGCCTGCACCAGGGGATCGGCGGGGCGCGAGGGCGCGCGCACCGGCTGTGCCTGCTTTTCCATCTTGCCGAAGAGGTCGTTGCTGTCGTCCATGCTGGGCCTGGCGTCCGGTAATGCGAATCACGGCTCGATACTGCCACGCTTTTGGCGGGCGAACGAGTTCCTGTTCCGTTCAGGGATCAAACTGTCTCTTATTCCAAAACCATTCGATAACCAAGCCGGCCGAAATAGGGCGATCGGCGGGTCACGGGATTCCTGATTCTTTAACATTAACGCCTAGCGTGAGGCCCAAACCAACAAAAGACCACGGGCGTCAGGGGTTTCGTTGTGCGGGGCAGGGCCATAACCATGATCGGTATCGCAGCCGTCTTCGGCGCGATCTCGATCTTTGCGGCGGATTTTTGGGTCAAGAGCCAGGCAAAGGCTCAGTCCGAGATCAAGGTGGTCACGGTCGAAGCTCCGCAGCAGCCCAAGGTCGAATTCAAGACCATCGTGGTGGCTCAAGCGCCGCTGCGCTATGGAATGGAGCTCGGACGGCCGCAACTGGCCGAGATCCCGTGGCCGCAGGATTCGCTGCCGCAAGGCGCTTTCCCGACGATCGACAAGCTGCTTGCCGACGGCAGCCGCGTGGTGCTGTCCCCGATCGAGGTCAACGAACCGGTGCTGCTCACCAAACTATCGGGACCGAACGGTCGCGCCACGCTGTCCAACATGCTGTCGCCGGGCATGCGGGCCGTCACCATCCGCACTGACGAAATCGCAGGTGTCGGCGGCTTCGTCACGCCGGGAGACCGGGTCGACGTCGTCCTGACGCGCGATGCGGGCGACATCCAGGAAGTATCCAAAAACGCGCAAGGGGCGGCCGGCTCGACGGTCACCTCCGAGATTGTGGTCTCCGACGCCAAGGTGCTTTCGGTCGGGCAGGGCGCTGACGAGCGCAAGACCGAGCCGCAGGTCGCCAATTCCGTCACCATCGAGGTGACCAACGAAGGGGCGCAGAAAGTGGCGCTCGCCCGCACCGTCGGCACTTTGTCGCTGTCGTTGCGGTCCGCGGCTGACGCCAGTGCCAGCAAAAGCGGGCTTACGACGATCTCTTCCTTCGGCGGCTCGGTTGCCGCAAACGCCGAGGCAAGTGCGGCCTCGCTCATCAATGCGGTGACGAAGGACCAGGACGAGCCGAAATTCAGGACGGTGATCGTGACGCGCGGCGAGAAAGTCGAAGAATACAAGGTTCCTTCACGGGAACCGCCGCAGGAACTGCAGCAATAGCCGGTGGGGACCGGCGGGGACGGGACAAGATGTTCGGGTTTGATGCATTTCGGAC
>NZ_RZSB01000885.1:0-2218 GCF_004023285.1 Mesorhizobium sp. M2A.F.Ca.ET.067.02.1.1 | reverse complement strand
GATGATGATCATGAACAGCACGGCGGCGCCCAGCCAGGTCCAGGTCGGGTTGCCTTTGCGCGCATGGACCGTGTTGAAATAGTGCCGGATCAGCACGCCGATGATGAAGACCAGCGAGGCGATGACCCAGTTGAACTGCGTGCCGAAGGCCAGCGGGTAGTGGTTCGATAGCATCAGGAACAGGACCGGCAAGGTCAGGTAGTTGTTGTGCAGCGAGCGCTGCTTGGCGATCTTGCCGTATTTCGGGTCCGGCTTGCGGCCGGCGATGAGGTCGGCGACGACGATCTTCTGGTTGGGGATGATGACCATGAAGACGTTGGCCGACATGATCGTGGCGGTGATGGCGCCGAGATGCAGGAAGGCGGCGCGGCCGGTGAAGAGATGGGTGAGCCCCCAGGCGATGAACACCAGCACGCAATAGAGCACCAGCATCAGCCCGGTATCGCTTTTGCCGAGCGGCGAGCGGCAGAGCAGATCGTAGACGATCCAGCCGACGCCGATGGTGGCCAGCGACAAGAGGATGCCGACGGGCACCGAGATGTTGAGCACGTTGGGGTCGATCAGGAAGAGATCGGCGCCGGCATAGTAGACCACGCAGAGCATGGCGAAGCCCGACAGCCAGGTGGCGTAGGACTCCCATTTGAACCAGGTGAGGTGCTCCGGCATCTCGGCCGGCGCCACCAGGTATTTCTGGATGTGGTAGAAGCCGCCGCCATGCACCTGCCATTCCTCGCCGAAGGCGCCGGCAGGCAGGCCGGGACGCTGGCGCAGGCCGAGATCGAGGGCGACGAAATAGAAGGACGAGCCGATCCAGGCGATGCCTGTGATGACATGCAGCCAGCGGACGGCGAAGCTCAGCCAATCCCAGAAAATCGCGAAATCCATCATTGCACTCGTCCCTGCCGATGAGAGCGACTTTACGGTGTGCAGCGCAAACGAAAAGAGGCGAGGTGCGCGATGACTTTCAAAAAAAAATGGAAAATACTAGGCTTGCCCCTCATAGCCGTTTGAGAGCCACGCATGGCCTATCTCGACAACATCGCCGTCTTCGTCCGCGTCGTCGAGCTCGGCAATCTGTCGGCGGCGGGGCGTGACATGCGCATTTCTCCGGCCGTCGCCTCCAACCGCATCAAGGAACTGGAAAAGCATCTGGGGGTGCGGCTGTTCAACCGCACGACCCGTCAATTGATGCCGACCGAGCACGGCACGGTGTTCTACACCGGCGCCAAGCAGGTGCTGGATGCCATCACCGAGGCGGAAGCCGCAGTCGCAGCGCTTTCCGGCCAGCCGCGCGGCACGATCAGGGTTACGGCGCCGCTCGGCCTCGGACGGCGGTTGATCGCCTCGGGCATCCCGGATTTCCACGACAAATATCCGGATATCGAGGTGCGGCTGAGGCTCTCCGACCACAATGTCGACATCATGAAGGAAGGTATCGACGTCGCCTTCCGCCTCGGCATCATCGAGGATTCGAGCCTCAGGATGCGCGGCATCATGGAATGCGAACGCGTGCTGGTGGCGGCGCCGAAATATCTGGAGGCGCGCGGCGAACCGGCCGAGCCGCAGGAACTGGTCGGCAGGAAGCACGACTGCCTGATGCTGCGCTATGCCGGCGCGCGCGAATATGTCTGGACGCTGCAGACGCCGAGCGGCCAGCAGAAGTTCGAGGTGCACGGCCCTTACGACACCGACGACGGCGACGTGCTGACCGGCTGGGCGCTGTCGGGGCGCGGCATCATCAACAAGCCGCGTTTCGAGGTGGAACCCTTCATCCGCGACCGCCGGCTGAAGGTGATCCTGCCGCAGACGCCGCCGACGCCGGTGCAGTTCGCCGCCGTCTATCCGCACAAGAAGCTGCAGGACCCGAAGGTGCGGCTGCTGCTCGATTTCATGGCCGAGCGCTGCCAACGGTTGATCAAGGATATTCTTGCGGGGAAGTAGCGGTGGCTTGCCTCGCGGTTGGCCGAAGCCTCCGCGACGTCGTCATCCACGGGCGGAGCGACGCGAAGCGGCGCGCAGACCCGAGGATCCATTCGGTGACCTTGATCGTATGGCGCAGCGGAGCAGAATTCTGCCTCGTTGCGCGGCGCCTCGACGTCACGGCATGGCAACTGTGTTCACGCGAATGCGGTTTTGTCGCGCATGATGGCGTTGAGGACGACCAGGAGCTTCCTTGCGACGGCGATGATGGCGAGTTTCTTGGACCCTGAGCGGGCAG
>NZ_RZSB01000884.1:0-2220 GCF_004023285.1 Mesorhizobium sp. M2A.F.Ca.ET.067.02.1.1 | reverse complement strand
ACTCAGGGCCCGCGAGCGCACCGGCTCGGCCATTCGCGCGCTCCTCGACCTTGCCCCGAAAACGGCGCGTCTGATCGGCGCCGACGGTTCCGAGAAGGATGTGCCGCTCGACAGCGTGCAGACGGGCGACCGGCTGCGCATTCGTCCGGGCGACGCCGTTCCGGTCGACGGCACCGTGCTGGAAGGTCGCTCGGCGATCGACGAATCGATGATCACGGGCGAGCCGCTGCCGGTCGAAAAGACGGAAGGCTCCGCGCTTACCGGCGGCACGCTGAACAAGAACGGCTCGCTGGTCATGCGCGCCGAGAAGGGCGGCGCCGAGACCACGCTGTCGCGCATCGTCGAGATGGTCGCCAAGGCGCAGCGCTCGCGCGCGCCGATTCAGGGGCTGGCCGACCGCGTGTCCTTCTATTTCGTGCCGGCCGTGGTGCTCGTCGCCATCATCGCCTTCGTCGCCTGGGCGTTCCTCGGCCCAGAGCCCAGCCTGATCTTCGCCATCGTCTCGGCTGTGTCGGTGCTGATCATCGCCTGTCCCTGCGCGCTCGGTCTGGCGACGCCGATGTCGATCATGACGGCGACCGGCCGCGGCGCGCATGCCGGCGTGCTCATCAAGGAAGCGGCGGCGCTGGAGCGTTTCGCCTCGGTCGACACGCTGATCGTCGACAAGACCGGCACGCTGACCGAAGGCAAGCCGCGGCTTACCGATGTCGTCGCGGCCGGAAATATCGATGAGAACGATCTGCTGGGTCTTGCCGCCGCGCTCGAAAAGGGCTCGGAGCATCCGCTGGCCGAGGCGATCGTCGAGGGCGCCGCCGCGCGCGGCCTGAAGCTGGCCGAAGCCGTCGATTTCGAAGCCGTCACCGGCAAGGGCGTCTCGGGCACGGTTACGGGCAGGAAGGTCGCGCTCGGCAATGCGGCGATGATGGCGGACCTCGGCGTCGAAACGCCGGCGGCCAATGCCGAGGCGATGCAGGCCGAAGGCAAGACGGCCATGTTCGTGGCCGTCGACGGCGGCTTCGCCGGCATCGTCGCAGTGGCCGATCCCGTGAAGGCAACGACGGCCGAGGCGATCAAGGCCCTGCACGATAGGGGTCTGAGGATCATCATGGCAACCGGCGACAACGAGCGCACGGCAAAAGCGATCGCCGGCAAGCTTGGCATCGACGAGGTCCGCGCCGGCCTGCTGCCGGATGAGAAGGGCGCGCTGGTCGAGCAGCTGCGCGCGAGCGGCGCTGGCGTGGCCATGGCCGGAGACGGCGTCAACGATGCGCCGGCGCTGGCCGGCGCCGATGTCGGCATCGCCATGGGCACCGGCGCCGATGTCGCGGTCGAAAGCGCCGGCATCACGCTGGTCAAGGGTGACCTCAACGGCATCGTCAGGGCGCGCACGCTGGCCCAGGCGACGATCCGCAACATCCGCCAGAACCTGTTCTTCGCCTTCCTCTACAACGTGCTTGGCGTGCCGGTCGCGGCCGGCGTGCTCTATCCGCTCACCGGCACGCTTCTGTCGCCGATGATAGCGGCGGCGGCGATGAGCCTGTCGTCGGTGTCGGTCATTGCCAATGCTTTGCGACTGACGACGTTGAAACTCTGAAGGAAGCTCCCAGATACGAACCTCAACCACAAGGAGACCTTGAATGACCCTGGCCAAGAAAATCGTGCTGCTTTTGATGGCGGCGGGAATGCTGCTTGCCGTCTTCCTCGAAAGCGTGCCGGCCTCGTCGGAGGAGATGAAGCACGACATGTCCAAGATGGCCATGGGCGCCCAGAGCCCGGCCACGGCGGGCTATGAGGCGGCAATGAAGAAGATGCACAAGGACATGGCGATCAAATACACCGGCAATGCCGATGTCGATTTCGTCCGTGGCATGATCCCGCATCATCAGGGCGCCATCGACATGGCCAAGGTGGTGATCGCCAACGGCAAGGATCCGGAAATCCGCAAGCTCGCCGAAGGCGTGGTCAAGGCGCAGGAAGCCGAGATCAAGGAAATGAAAGACTGGCTCGCCAAGCACCCGGCGAAGTAGCCGCTACCGGGAAATCCAAGCGGCCAGACGGCTTTGGTCTGGATTTCCGGTTGTGGCTATGCTGCCATCTGGCCCACGCGGAGGAAGCCATGCCGTCAACAGTCAGGACCCTCAAGCTGCCGTCCGGCGAGGCCGTTCCGGTGCTGGGCCAGGGCACCTGGAAGATGGGGGAGGACCGCAGGCGCCGCACCGA
>NZ_RZSB01000883.1:0-2222 GCF_004023285.1 Mesorhizobium sp. M2A.F.Ca.ET.067.02.1.1 | reverse complement strand
CCCCTACCGCTGCGCGAAAGGCGATCGAACTGGCCAACGCGCAAGGTGCGTGCCGCACAGAGCAAACAGAGCGCGCCACGCGTTCCGCCGCAGTTTCCCTCGCCGGCCAGGATGGCAAACTTGTCCGTCAAACAGGCTTGCAGGGCAAGATCAAAGCGAAGATGCCAGGATCACCGAAACGGGATCTGGTGGAGACGACGATTACGCTCCCCGACGCCTTGCTGCCGCCCCCGCCTCGATGACCATCGCCAGGAGCACAATTGGGTTAGCACGAACGCATGCCGCAGGAGGGTCCCGAAATGGGCAAATACGTGGCAGTCGCCATGATGATAGCAGTCGCTACCGGACCGGCGGCGGCCCTTGATGTCGGTGGTAGCGGCAAGGTCGGCGGCGTTGGCGTTGGCGCTGGAGTGAGCGCCGGATCGCAAGGTGTTTCCGCAGGGGTGGGGGCAAGTTTCGGCGGTGCGGGCGGCGCAAGTGTTGGCGCGTCAGCGGGCACAGGAGGCGTAAGCGTTGGTGCGTCGGCGAGCGCAGGTGGGACGAGTGTCGGCGCGTCCGCGAAGGCTGACACAGGGTCAGTCGGCGCGGGCGTTTCGGTTGGCAGTGCTCCAGACAGCGCAAGCGCGGGCGTTTCAACAGGTGCCGGCACAGCAACGTCAGGCACCACGGTCGCCGCGCCCCCCGACGACCCCACCGTTCTCTCTACCAAAAGCGCAACAACCGCGATCGGCCTGCCATCCACCCTCAAGCCCTCGAGCAACGGTGCCGGCGAGTTTGGGCGATCCACAGCGGGCTATCCTTTTGCGCCCCTGTTATCGCTGAAAGCGAAGCCAGGCACGCCGACCAACGTCGTGAGCGCGTGCCGTGCGGCGATCGTGTCGGCCGCGACGCCCCTTGGCGCCGTGCGCGTATACGCGGTCAGCGCCGGTCCGATGCGCCAACGCAAAGCCGGTCTGGCGGCGCCGATCGAGGTGCGAATAAATTATGCGCTCCGAGGTGGCGTCCAAGTGCGACAAGCGAAAGTCCTGTGTCGCCTTGGCGCAACGGGAAAGGTTGTCGCGGTAACGTAGCAACCGGCCGGCATTGGCCTGGACACCGGCGGAGTTGCCCGCTTTACCGAGATCGTGCACAGGGCCCGCTACTTGGCACCGCTACCTGGCAACGTCATTCGCCACTGTCCGGTTCGGGTGCCTCAGATGGGTCGGCGTGATGCCGGTCTGCTGGCGGAAGACGCGGCTGAAATGGCCGGCATTGGGGAAGCCGCAGCGATAGGCGATCTCGCCGATGGCGAGGTCGCTGCCTTCCAGCAGCGACTTTGCGTAGTGCACCCGCAGCGCCAGGTAGGCGGCCATCGGGCCGATGCCGAGCTCGGCGCCGAACAGGCGCTCGAGCTGGCGGCGCGAGCAGTTCATCCTGGCGGCGATCTCGGCGACCGAGAGCGTTTCCTGCAAATTGCTCTCCATCAGGAGCAGCGCCCGCTTCACCGCGCGGCTGGCGGCCGCAGGGAAGAGATCGCCGACCGGTTGCACGTCGCGGCTGGAGCGGATGCGGTCGAGCACCAGGATCTTGGCCGCCTTCTCGGCCGCCTTCTGGCCGATGAATTGCGAGACGAAATAGCCAGCGAGGTCGGCGGCACCGGTGCCGCCAGCGCAGGTGGCGCGGCCGCGATCGACGGAATAGAGGCTGTCGGCATGGGCGCTCACATCGGGGAACTCGGCGCGGAAATCCTTGATGTGGAACCAGCTGACCGCGGCGCTGTAACCGTCGAGCAATCCGTAGCGCGCCAAAACGAAGCTGCCGGTGCAGAGGGCGGTCAGCGGCACGCCCTTTTCGGCGGCGCGCATCAGGAACGCCTCCTTTTCCGAACTCAGCCTGCGGCTGGTGTCGAGCAGGCCGCCGACCACCACGACATTGTCGAAATCCTCCGGATTGCCGATCGCCTTGGTCGGCAGCAATTCGACGCCACAGCTGGCGCGGATCGGCAGGCCGCGCTCGCCAACGATCTCCCAGTCGAACTCGACCCGGCGGCTGCGGTCGCCCTCGTCGCCGGCGAGCCGCAGCGTGTCGATGAACAGCGACAGCGGCGAGAGCGTGAAATCGCGCACCAGGAGAAATGCGAACTTCTTGGCCATCGGCTTCCGGGATCGTCCATCGTTCGGCCGCAGCTTATGCGGAAATCCTTGCGGCGAGCCCTCTGAATACGACGCGCATGAGGTCGCAAC
>NZ_RZSB01000882.1:0-2230 GCF_004023285.1 Mesorhizobium sp. M2A.F.Ca.ET.067.02.1.1 | reverse complement strand
GTATTAAGTACATTGATTTTATTTAGTTTTTCGTGGGTCAAAATCAGAAATCTTCCCGCATCGTTCCGTATGGTTCTGTGACGCAGTCGACTTTAGCTAACCCCAATGCCTCCTTTGCAAACATACGCGGCCCTTCGGAGCCATGTTCCAAAATGACCGCAATGGGGCCGGAAGTGCCCGACCGGTTTCGGGATGATGCTGCCGACGAGCCGCCGTTCGGTTCGCCCTAAATCTGCTGGTCAGCAATGCGCTGCAAAGCGGGCGTTGAACGGCCAAGGCCGACGCTAGAGGCGGCTCTTCGCGGTTCAAAGGCTCTGCTCTTGCTCGGCAACACCTTGTCAGGAGGCCAGCGAATTGCAGATCAGCACGAGCTTGCCCTTAACGCCTCCCTGACCGAGCAGCTCTTGGGCACGACGAGCCTCGGTCAATGGCATCTGCTCGGCCACCATCGGCTTGATCTTCCCGTCGCGAAGCAGCTCGAGTAAGGCGCCGAGATCTTCGCGGAACCAAGCGAGCTTCCACCGTTTCAAATATTGTATGCTATAGGGGAGTATGCGTCGTTGGCCTGGTGAAACGAAAGCGCGGACCGCATACCACGTAGGTCGTAATATCCCGCGAAGACGATAACGCAAGCCGCCTGCCAATTGGCCCTTCTGCAGAAATGAAGTGAAGCCATAGGCTATGACGGCCACCAGGCCTCAGAGTCCGAAACGAGCGCCAGACATTGGCTTCGCCGACCCCGTCGAAGACGACATCCACGCCGTCGTTTGTCAGGCGATGGATCTCCTTGACGAAGTCGGCCCCCTTGTAGTCGATCGGCGTGGCCCCAAGATCGGATACGATCTGATGAGCTGTACGAGAGGCAGTCCCATACATCTCTAAACCTGCTAGGTGGCCAAGTTGCAGCAGAGCCGTGCCCACCCCGCCGGCCGCGCCGTGAATAAGAACCCGCTGTCCCGGTGAGGCATGCCCAAGGCGATGCATCATCTGATAGGCCGTAACGTAGTTCAGCACGAGGCTGACTGCCTCTGCGGGATCTACACCAGTTGGAACCGGAGTGAGCTCATATTCCGGCAGGCAGATGAACTGGGCGTAGCCACCATGAATGGGCAGCGCCGCAACCATTTTACCAACCATTGCATGGGACGCTCCCTCTCCGGCCTCGTCCACGATGCCTACAATGTCCCATCCTGGCGTGAATGGCAGGATCGTCTTTTCCGGATGAATCCCCTCTCGCATCAATAGCTCTGCGAAAGACGCCGGCGGCGATTGTTCGCACCCGCAGCTCACCTGACGCCGGATGGGGCGCGTCTTCCTCCACGATCTCCAGAACTTCAGGTCCGCCGTAGTGGCGAACAACGACGCGCAGAGACTTCATGGCAGGCTCGGTCCAGATTGAACTCTCCATTGAGGCGAACTCAGACACAAAGGTGGCGCGCACCGGTATGAAGCGACTTGCTCCAGATCAAACCCACCAGAAATCGGTCCCCGCCAACGAATAGCTGCTTATTTGCGCAAGATGATATTGGGACGCAGCCTCGACAGGAGCAGCTCAGCTGCCATCGGGCGTGGGTGGAAACAAATGTGGGCTCACGACCCCGAGCTTTGAACGTCTGATATCCTCGCCGTGAAGCCGGAAAGCCGGCACTCCGATTCCGTGAAGAGTTCGGGCGCCGGCAGGCGTACGAAAGTCCTCGAGGAAGGAACCCGCGGGCCACAGGCGATGGCTATGGGGATTTCGAATTTCGGCCGGTGTCGGCTGATGGCGCGACCGCAGTTGGGAGAAGCCGGCATGAATGCGGATAGACCGCTTCGTTGCACCTCCGCGCGATGTGGTCGGCCCGGCGCTGGTCCGGACGTGTGCCTGTCGGCCCCAGCAATCACTACGGATACGCGCGCGGGCCCGTTGCCGAAGGCCGGGCGCCTGCGGCTGAACGCTGGATGCTGCCACGCTGGGTCATGGACACTTCTCCCGGTTCGTCGCCGTTGCGCGCGGCGGTCCGCGCGGCTGCCTCCGCCGTTCGAACACCTCGATGACGATCATGCGTCCGCCGGCCATGCCGGCCGGCGCCGTCGAAGATGGTCCCTTCTCGACCGCGACCTTCTTGGCGCGGCCGAGCATCTCAAGCGTGACGTTCTCCAGCTTGATGTCGAGATCCTCGCTGATGGCCGTGCCGCCAGTCAGGATGGCGATGTCCTCCAGCATGGCTTTGCGGCAGTCGCCGAAGCC
>NZ_RZSB01000881.1:0-2233 GCF_004023285.1 Mesorhizobium sp. M2A.F.Ca.ET.067.02.1.1 | reverse complement strand
ACTCCAACGTCGTCATTCTATGGCGGAGCAAGGAGCGGAGCGACGCGCGCAGACCATAGAATCCATGCCGTGACTTGGAAGCGCCGCCACGGTGCGGAATTCTGCTCCGTTGCACGCCTTGGCGAAGGTAACGGCATGGATTCCAGGGTCTTCGCGACGGAGCTTCGCTCCTGCTCCGCCCTGGAATGACGATCGCGATGGGCGTTTCGGCCAATCTCCAAGGCATGCCACCTCCAAGGCAAACAGAGCTGACTGGTCAAAATCCCTGTGCTGGGGAACTAGGGCGTTTCACCGTTTCACGGAAACGGCGAAGCGCCCTGCCTACAGCGGTCGCCGAGCCAACCGCTCACGGTTCTCCCAGGGTTACGCTAAAGCCCAAGAGCGCGCGCGATCTTGGGCGCGGCCTCGCGCCAGTCCTCGACCGAGACGATGTCCTCCGGCGTCGGCGGCAGGAAGGCGCGCAGCGAGTTGTCGGCCATCAGATGGAAGAGGTGGGCGTCGGCCACGGAATTGCGCGCCGAGACCAGGTTGGAGGGCTGGTCGTCGACAAAGGCGACCGGCCGGCCTTTGAGGCCGCGCAGCTTGGCGATGGCCGGCCCCTTAGCCATCTCCGTCGTCAGCAGCGGGTAGTCGAGCCCCAGCGCATTGAGATGGGCGCGGCGCACCGCGCGATGCTTGTGTGGCATGGCGGTCAGCAGGACGATCTCGGCGCCTTGGCCAAGCATCGCCAGGGCGTCCGCCGCGCCCTCGGTGATGCTTTGCCAATCCGCCTGGGTGTCGAAGAAATCGCCCAGCAGCGCCGTCACTTCCGGCTGTTCGATCAGCCGGCCGGTCGCCGTTTCGGCGATGTTGCCTGTCAATCGGAAGGACGAGAGCGTCAGCCCGAAGCCGCGCGTTTTGAGGAAATGCGGAAAGCGCCGGACGAATTCCAGCACGACATCGTCGACATCGAGCACCAGCAGCGGCCGGTCGTCGTCGGCAAGCTCTTCGATCTGCCTCGCCGTCTCGGGATCGTCGCTCATGTCGAGCGCTCGTGATCGTCGTTGCCGAGCGGGAGGGCACGCAATGCCTTGCCGATGGCGGCCGGCGGCGTGCCGGTCTCCTCGGCGAAGCGCAGCAGCGTCGGCTCATGAGCGAGGATGAATTGCAGGACGCCGGCAAGGAAGCCAGGCTCCGCAGCGGCCTTGCGGATCGAGTTGGCCTCGATGCCGGTGATCGCCAGGAAGCGGGGCAGAAGTTCCGGATCGGCGGCGACGAAGCCCAGCGCCTTGACGGCAATGGTTTCCGCTTCCTCGCGCATTGACGCTGCGTTCGCCATCATTACCTTTGGAATGGTGGATTTTTGAGTCTGCTAACGCAGTAACGGCAAGCGTCGCTCGCGGCAAGCCTCCGCTCTCTCCCACAAAACGCCCGAAGGTGGAATTGGTGCAGCTTTCCAACCTCCGGTTTCCGTTTCGTCAATTATATTGGGCTAGGGTGGAAAGGGTTGGGTGCGGTCCGAGGAGACGCATTACGACGGTCTTCGACTTCGAGGGCGGTCGGGACGGGAAATTGATGGCTAAGAAGGTCATGATCGTCGAGGACAACGAGCTCAACATGAAGCTCTTTCGGGACCTCATCGAAGCCAGCGGTTACGAGACGGTCCGCACGCGCAACGGGTTGGAGGCGTTGGATCTGGCGCGCCAGCACCGGCCGGACCTCATTTTGATGGACATCCAGCTGCCCGAGGTCTCCGGCCTGGAAGTGACCAAATGGCTGAAGGAAGACGACGAATTGCATTCGATCCCTGTCATCGCCGTCACCGCCTTCGCGATGAAAGGCGATGAGGAGCGCATCCGCCAGGGCGGCTGCGAGGCCTATATCTCCAAGCCGATCTCGGTGCCGCGCTTCATCGAGACGATCAAATCCTATCTGGGCGATGCCTGATGCCCGAGACCAGCAGAACCGGAGTTTTCTGATGACCGCGCGGATCCTCGTCGTCGACGATATCCCCGCCAATGTGCGGCTGCTGGAGGTTCGGCTGCTTGCCGAGTATTTCGAGGTGCTGACGGCCAATAACGGCCCGGATGCGATCGAGACCTGCGAGAACGGCAAGGTCGACGTCGTGCTGCTCGACGTGATGATGCCAGGCATGGACGGGTTCGAGGTCTGCAAGCGCCTGAAGGGCGATCCGGCGACCTCGCATATACCGGTGGTCATGATCACCGCGCTCGACCAGGTCTCGGACCGGGTG
>NZ_RZSB01000880.1:0-2246 GCF_004023285.1 Mesorhizobium sp. M2A.F.Ca.ET.067.02.1.1 | reverse complement strand
ATCACCATAAGGCCTTCCAGCGAAGATTCGACCAGCAGCGCCAGCGCTGCGCACGCCGCTCCGGCAAAATCGTCGAGGCGACGGGGCATGTGAAAGGATAGGCCTGGCGCGGAAAGCCGCGCTCAGGCCGAGCTCGAAACTGCCCGCCAGGATCTCGGTTCCGGGCAAAGTGTCACGAGACCACCCTGTTGAGTTTCACGAAGGTCTTCGGGCTGTGCTGGATGGTCTGGAAGATCACGCAGTAGCGATCGGTGAGCTCCATGAGTTGGGTCAGCCGGCTTTGCTCGACATCCGACTCGATGTCGAAGCGCAGGCGGATTTCCTTGAAGCCGACCGACACCCCCTCGGTGACGCCGAGCGTGCCGCGAAGATCGACATCGCCCTCGGCGGAGATTTCCGCCGACTTGATCGGAATCTCGAGCACGGCCGCGGCCGCCCGCATCGAGACGCCGGCGCAGGCGATCAGCGCCTCCAGCAGCATGTCGCCGGAGCAAAGCTCCTGGCCGCTGCCGCCGGCCTTCGGATGAATGCCGGCCAGCGCAAGCCCGCGCCCGGTTTCGACCTTGCAGGTCACCTTTGAGTCGTCGGCGCTGCCCTTCGCCTTCAAGGTAAGAAGCGCGGCCCGCGCATCCTTGCGATAAAGATCCTTGATCGGCTCCTGCGTGGCGCGAAACGTCGCGATATCCATTGCTGTTCTCCTGTCGTGAATTGCGGTTGCTTGAAGTCGTCGACCATCGTCCGGACCTATTCCGGGACCGCGATCCCGGAGCCGCCGAGCTCGGCGGGAAAGTCCTTCAGCTTCGGCAGCCCGTCCTTCATCGGCAGGACCGTCTCGGCGTAATTGACATGGACCCCCGGCGCGAATTCCACCGTCGGTATGGTGGCCGCATAGACGTCGACCAGTCCGAGCGGCGGATGGTCCGTCATCAAATGGCCGCCGCATTTCGTGCAGAACTGGCGGTCGCTCATCTCGGACTTCTTGAAACCTGAGAGAAACTCCGCCCCCTTGGTGACCTTGACGTTCTGAGGCTTCCACAGCGTGAAGGCGTTCACGGGAGACGCCGACCAGGAACGGCAGGAACTGCAATGGCAATAGCCCATTGCCTCCGCGTTTCCGTGGACTTCAATTTCCACGGCGCCGCAAAAACACCCGCCCTTATGTACCGTCATGACTTTAGTCCTTTTCTTTCGTTGCGTTCGATTGCGCAGAGCGTGCAACAGAAGACAGCTCCTGACGCCGGTTGGGGTTTAAAGCTTCCCACCTGGGACGGAATGATGGGGCGTCCGCGTTAGTTGACAGCGCGTCCGGAACTCGAATGGAAGTCGCGCAACTGGCTTAGCGGGACATGGGTGAAATGGCCGGAGACGCTCTGTCTGACCTTTTGAAAACGGTGCGCCTCACCGGTGCGACGTTTTTCGACATCGAGGCCCAGGATCCGTGGGCGGTCTGCTCGCCGGCACCCGCCTCGATATTGCCGAGGATACTGCCGGGCGCGGACCACCTGATTTCCTATCACGTGCTCACGGCGGGCCGCTGCTTTGCCCGCATTATCGGGCAGGAGGCGATCCCGGTGGAGGCCGGCGAGGTCGTGGTCTTCACCCACAGCGACCCGCATATCATGTCGAGCACGCCCGATTTGAGGGCCGACCCGCCGACGGCGGACGTGCTGCAGATCGCGGCCGCAAGCCAAACGCCTTTCCCGATCAACTACGTCAAGGACGGATCGCTGTCGGCGAGGCTGGTCTGCGGCTATCTCGCCTGCCATGCCCTGCCCTTCAATCCACTGCTGGAGGCGCTGCCGCCCGTCATCAAGGCCGGCGACGTCAAAGGCGATGCCGGCTGGCTCGGCCAGTTCATCAGATTGGCGGTCTCGGAAGTGGCCGAGAAGCGGGCCGGCAGCGAAACGGTGCTTACCAAGCTCAGCGAACTGATGTTCGTTGACGTGTTGCGCCGCTATGTGGAATCGCTGCCGCCGCAGCAGACCGGCTGGCTGGCGGGCCTGCGCGATCCGCAGCTGTCGAAGGCGCTGGCGCTGATCCACGACCGGCCGGCCCACAATTGGACGGTGGAGGCGCTGGCCAAGGAGTCCGCTTTGTCGCGCACGGTGCTTGCGGAGCGCTTCACCAAAGTCGTCGGCATGCCACCGATGCATTATCTCGCCAAATGGCGCATGCAGATCGCCTCGGAGCTGCTCAGCACCGGCAACAGCAACGTCGCCAGCATCGCGGCGGAGATAGGCTACGAA
>NZ_RZSB01000087.1:0-12303 GCF_004023285.1 Mesorhizobium sp. M2A.F.Ca.ET.067.02.1.1 | reverse complement strand
GACATAGCCGCCCGGTCCCGATCCGATGATTACGACGTCATAAGCCATGATAGAACCCTTCTTATCCGGCCTTTAGCGGCCGCCGCTCACATTGAGGATCGCGCCCGTTATATAGGAGGCCGAGTCCGACAGAAGATAGAGAACCGCGCTGGCGACCTCATCGGCCGTGCCGGCGCGTTTCATCGGCAGCAGGTCCTGCATCCGCGCCACGCGATCCGGCTGCCCGCCAGAGGCATGGATTTCAGTCTCGGTGATGCCGGGGCTGACCGCATTGACGCGGATGCCTTCCAGCGCCACCTCCCGCGCCAGCCCGATGGTCATGGTGTCGATCGCGCCCTTGGAGGCGGCGTAGTCGACATATTCGCCGGGCGAGCCCAGCCGGGCGGCGGCGGAGGAGATGTTGACGATGGCGCCGCCCTTGCCGCCATGCCGGGTCGACATGCGCTTCACCGCCTCGCGTGCACACAGGAACGAGCCGACGACATTGATGCGCATCATGCGCTCCAGCCGCTTGGCACTCATCTCGTCGACCCGCGCCTTGACGTCGACGATGCCGGCATTGTTGACGAAAGCGTCGAGCCGGCCGAAGGCCCGGTCCATCGCTTCGAACATGGCCATGACATCGGCTTCGTTGCCGACATCGCCCTTCACCGCGAAGGCGTCGCCACCAGCGGCCTTGAGCTCGGCGACCAGCGCATCCGCCGCGGCCAGATTGGAGACATAGTTGACTGCCACCCGGTAGCCGGCCCGGTTCGCCTGCTGGCAGATGGCCGCGCCAATGCCTCGGCTGCCGCCGGTGACCAGCAGCGTCTTTTTCTCGGCACTCATTCCTGGCAGCCTTTCAGCACGAAGATGTCCCACGGCACTTTCGAAAAGCCGGCGGGGCCATAGGCGGCCGACATTTCGAGCGACGGTCCAAGATCGGGGAAGATCAGGCTCTTCGGCGCATCGGCGCCCTCCGCCGGCAGCAGGCCGACGCCGCCCTTCTCGTCGGCGCTGTAGATGACGCCTTCCCACACGGTGCAGGCGGCGAGCTCCTCGCCAGTGACATCACCCGTCGGGCATTTGTACATCAGCGAGCCATGCGGCCGCGCCGCCGATCCTTCTGTCCACATCGCGATGCCGTCGAGCACGACATTGTTGTCGAGGATCATGCGGAAGGCATTGGTGATCGTCGCCGAGCTGCCAGCCGGGGTGAAATCGATCTCGGCGCCGCTCTGCGCTTCGCCATAGACGGCGAGCTGGATCGGGCAGGCGGCCTGGGCGGCGGACGGAACCATCATCAGGCCTGCCACTATTGACGCGGTCGAAAGACTTTCGGTCAAGAGGGAGCGGATCCTCATTGCTATCCGCCCTGAACAGCTTGATCGAGGATGACAATCGTCGAAAGAAAATAGTCTATCTCAAACGCAACACTGTTCTTCCCGCCGACCGGTATTGCATTTACCTCATACTTGAGGGTCAGGACGCGAGAACTCTCCGCCAGCTTAATATAGACGTCGCGCTCGCTGCCGCCACCGATTGCCCATTTGAAGTCGCCCTCGTTCAGGAACTGCAATGCCTTGGGCAAGGTATGTATGGCTATCGGGCTGGTGCCTGCGAACGTCACGGGATGCCGGCCCACATCGACGTTGAGATCGCCGTACCAAGTCGCCATCATTCCACCGGGCTGCAATCTCCCGAAGACGGGCTCGACGCTAATCGATCTCAGACGAAAATCGGGGCTGAAGAAAAACTCGCAATTGCGACCATAGATGCACCAGGCCGACTCGGTGTCCTCGTGGCGATAGTGATTGTCCGCCCGCACATCCTCCGGATCGATCAAGCCTCGGACCGTTTCACGGCTGCTTTTGCCGAGTTCGACAGGTCCTGCTCGGCCTGTCATCACAAGCTCGAACAGATCGATCGGCTCGACCGTTTCAGCCACAGCGCCAAACCTTAGAGATCGAGCACCAGCCGCTCGGGATCCTCCAGGCTTTCCTTGACGCGCACCAGGAAGGTCACCGCTTCCTTGCCGTCGACGATGCGGTGATCGTAGCTGAGCGCCAGATACATCATCGGGCGGATGACGATCTGGCCGCCGACCACCATCGGCCGATCCTGAATCTTGTGCATGCCGAGAATGCCCGATTGCGGCGCATTGAGGATCGGCGTCGACATCAGCGAGCCGTAGACGCCGCCATTGGAGATGGTGAAGGTGCCGCCCTGCATGTCCGCGACCGAAAGCTTGCCGTCGCGCGCGGCGAGACCCAGCCGGCCGATCTCCTTCTCGATCTCGGCGATGGACATCTGGTCGGCGTCGCGCACCACCGGCACCACCAGGCCCTTGTCCGTGCCGACGGCGACGCCGACATGGGCGAAGTTCTTGTAGATGATGTCGGTGCCGTCGATCTCGGCATTGACCGCCGGGATTTCCTTCAGCGCATGCGTCACCGCCTTGGTGAAGAAGCCCATGAAGCCGAGCTTCACGCCGTGCTTCTTCTCGAACACGTCCTTGTATTTGGCCCGCAGCGCCATCACCGCGCTCATATCCACCTCGTTGAAGGTGGTGAGCATGGCTGCGGTCGACTGCGCTTCTTTCAAGCGGCGCGCAATGGTCTGGCGCAGCTTGGTCATGCGCACGCGCTCCTCGCGCGGCGCATCCTCGGCCGAGGATGGCGCGCGGGCAACGACCGGCGCAGGTGCCGCCTTCGGCGTCTCGGCCGGCTGGGACGGCGCGCCCTTGGCGATGGCATCGAGCACGTCGCCCTTCAGCACCTGGCCGCGCTTGCCCGAGCCGGACAGCTGGTCGACCGAGAGATTGTGCTCCGCGATCAGCTTGGCCGCGGCCGGCGCCGGCGGCATGGTGCGCGGCTCGATCGGACCGTTGTCGCCAGCGATCTTGGCGGTCTCGGCCGCGGCCTGCTTGACCGAAGACGCGGCATCCGGGCCGGAAGCCTGCGCCACTGCCTGCGGCTTCGTGGCCGGGGCACCGCCGCCCGCTGAAATCGAGCCGAGCAGCGCCCCGACATTGACCGTCTCGCCTTCCTTGACGGTGATCTCGGCCAGCGTTCCGGCGCCCGCTGCAGGCACTTCCACCGTCACCTTGTCGGTTTCGAGCTCGACCAGGGGCTCATCGGCGGCGATCGCGTCGCCGACCTTCTTGAACCACTTGCCAACGGTCGCCTCGGTGACGGATTCACCCAGAGTGGGGACGCGGATTTCGGTAGCCATTGTGCCTGTCCGTTCTCTTGTCTTTTGAGGTCTGTTTCGTGCGGTTATTCGCCGAGAGCGTCGTCGAGCAGCGCGGCGAGCTGGCTGAGATGCTTCGACATCAGGCCGGTTGCCGGCGAGGCCGAGGCCGGCCGCCCGGTGTAGCGCACCCGCTGATGCTTGGCGTCGATATGCGCCAGCACCCATTCGAGATAGGGATCGATGAACGACCAGGCGCCCATATTCTTGGGCTCCTCCTGGCACCACACCATCTCGGCATTGCGGAAACGCGACAGCTCGGTGATCAGCGCCTTGGCCGGGAACGGATAGAGCTGTTCGACGCGCAGCAGATAAATGTCGTTGATGCCGCGCTTCTCGCGCTCCTCATAGAGGTCGTAATAGACCTTGCCCGAGCACAGCACGACGCGGCGGATCTTGGAGTCCTTGACCAGCTTGATCGACTGGTCGGCCAAGAGCTGCGCATCGTCCCACAGCAGCCGGTGGAACGAGCTCTCGCCCGAAATCTCCGACAGCGTCGACACCGCCCGCTTGTGGCGCAGCAGCGACTTCGGCGTCATCAGGATCAGCGGCTTGCGGAAGTCGCGCTTCAACTGCCGGCGCAGGATGTGGAAATAATTAGCCGGCGTGGTGACGTTGGCGACCTGCATGTTGTCTTCCGCGCAGAGCTGCAGGAAGCGCTCCAGCCGCGCCGACGAGTGCTCCGGCCCCTGGCCCTCATAGCCATGCGGCAACAGGCAGACGAGGCCAGACATGCGCAGCCACTTGCGCTCGCCCGAGGAGATGAACTGGTCGAACACCACTTGGGCGCCGTTGGCGAAATCGCCGAACTGCGCCTCCCAGAGCGTCAGCGCCTTCGGCTCGGCCAGGCTGTAGCCATATTCGAAGCCCAGCACCGCCTCTTCCGACAGCATCGAGTTGATGACTTCGTAGCCGGCCTGCGCCGCCGACAGGTTGTTGAGCGGGATGTAACGGGTCTCGTCGCGCTGGTCGTAGAGCACCGAATGGCGCTGCGAGAAGGTGCCGCGCTCCGAATCCTGGCCGGAAAGCCGGATCGGGTTGCCGTCGAGCAGGATGGCGCCGAAGGCCAGCGCCTCCGCCGTCGACCAGTCGATGCCTTCGCCGGACTCGATTGCCTGGCGGCGGTTCTCGAGGAAGCGCAGGATCGTCTTGTGCGCCTCGAAATCCTTCGGCACCTCGGTCAGCTTCTTACCGATCTCCTTCAGCGTGCGCACCGGCACGGCGGTCTTGCCGCGCCGTTGTTCATCCTGATTGTCAGCAGTGCGCAGGCCGGACCACGCGCCGTCCAGCCAGTCGGCCTTGTTCGGCTTGTAGCTCTGGCCGACTTCCCACTCGGCTTCCAGATGCGCGCGCCAGTCGGCCCGCATCTTGTCGACCTCGGCCTGGGTGACGTGGCCCTCCGCGATCAGCCGGTCGGCATAGATCTGCACCACCGTCTTGTGGGTGCGGATGTTGCGATACATGATCGGTTGGGTGAAGGCCGGCTCGTCCCCCTCATTGTGGCCGAAGCGGCGATAGCAGAACATGTCCACGACCACCGGCTTGTGGAACTTCATGCGGAACTCGGTCGCCACCTTGGCGGCGTGCACCACGGCTTCCGGATCGTCGCCATTGACGTGGAAGATCGGGGCCTCAATCATCTTGGCCACATCCGACGGATAGGGCGAGGAGCGCGAGAAGCGCGGATTGGTGGTGAAGCCGATCTGGTTGTTGATGATCACGTGCAGCGTGCCCGCGACGCGGTGGCCGCGCAGGCCCGACAGGCCGAGGATCTCGGCGATCACGCCCTGGCCGGCGAAGGCGGCGTCGCCATGGAGAAGCAGCGGCATCACCTTGGCGCGCTCCGAAAGCGGCACGACCTCGCCACGCTCGCGGCCGGAAAGCTGGTCCTGCTTGGCGCGCGCCTTGCCCATAACGACGGGGTCGACGATTTCCAGATGCGAGGGATTGGCGGTCAGCGACAGATGCACCTTGTTGCCGTCGAACTCGCGGTCCGACGAGGCGCCGAGATGGTACTTCACGTCACCCGAGCCTTCGACCTCGTCGGGCGCGGCCGAGCCGCCCTTGAATTCGTGGAAGATGGCGCGGTGGGGCTTGGCCATCACCTGGGAAAGCACGTTGAGGCGGCCGCGATGCGCCATGCCGAGCACGATTTCCTTGAGGCCGAGCTGACCGCCGCGCTTGACGATCTGCTCCAGCGCCGGGATCAGCGACTCGCCGCCGTCGAGGCCGAAGCGCTTGGTGCCCTTGTACTTGACGTCGATATACTGCTCGAAACCCTCGGCCTCGATCAGCTTCGACAGGATCGCCTTCTTGCCAGTGGCGGTGAAGGTGATCTCCTTTTCGGCGCCTTCGATGCGCGCCTGGATCCAGGCTTTCTCTTCCGGGTCGGAGATGTGCATGAACTCCACGCCGAGCGTCGAGCAATAGGTGCGGGTCAGGATGTCCAGCATCTGCCGGATGGTGCCGAATTCCAGGCCCAGAACATTGTCGAGGAAGATCGGCCGGTCGTAATCGGCTTCGCTGAAGCCGTAATTCTCCGGCGACAGCTCGTTGTAGTCCTCGAGCGGCTTGGCGATGCCGAGCGGATCGAGATTGGCGTGCAGATGGCCGCGCATGCGGTAGGCGCGGATCATCATGATGGCGCGCACCGAATCGCGCGTCGCCTGGTGCACGTCGGCGTCGGAAAGCACGGCGCCGTTGACGACCGCCTTGTCCTTGACCTTCTTCTCGATCGCCTTTTCGACCAGGCCCCAATTGCCGTCGAGCGCCGAGACCAGCTCGCCATTGGCCGTCAGCGGCCAGGAGGGCTTCGCCCAGGAGGCGCCCTTGGCGTTCTTGCGGACGTCGCCCGCGTCGTCCTTCAGCGCCGCGAAGAAATCCTGCCACTCCGGATCGACCGAAGCCGGATTGTCCTCATAGGCCGCGTAGAGCGCGTCGATATAGTCGGCATTGCCGCCATAGAGGAACGAGGTGAGCGAGAATTGGTCGTTGGCCTGATCTTGTCTTGCCATTTTCGTCTGCGGAGCCTGGCTCCGTCTCCTTAGTTGGAGGGGAGTAAGGCAGTAGGGGAGTAGGGAAAGCAGCAATTGTCGCCGCGCGTCCCGTTCTTCCTATTCCCTTACTCCCCTACTGCCCTACTCCCTTACTGCCTTTAACCCTTGATCGCCTCGACCAGCGTCGTGCCGAGCCTGGCCGGCGACGGCGAGACCTTGATGCCGGCCGATTCCATCGCCGCGATCTTGTCTTCCGCGCCGCCCTTGCCGCCCGAGATCACCGCGCCCGCATGGCCCATGGTGCGGCCGGCCGGCGCCGTGCGCCCGGCGATGAAGCCCGCCATCGGTTTCTTGCGGCCGCGCTTGGCTTCGTCCTTGAGGAACTGCGCGGCGTCTTCCTCGGCCGAGCCGCCGATCTCGCCGATCATGATGATCGACTTGGTCTCGTCGTCGGCGAGGAACATCTCCAGCACATCAATGAATTCGGTGCCCTTGACCGGGTCGCCGCCGATGCCAACCGCCGTTGTCTGGCCGAGGCCGACATTGGTGGTCTGGAAGACTGCCTCATAGGTAAGTGTTCCCGAGCGCGAAACAACGCCCACCGAGCCCTTGCGGAAGATGTTGCCGGGCATGATGCCGATCTTGCACTCGTCGGGCGTCAGCACGCCAGGGCAGTTCGGGCCGATCAGCCGCGAAGTGGAGCGGTCGAGCCGCGCCTTGACCTTGACCATGTCCATCACCGGGATGCCTTCGGTGATGCAGACGATGAGCGGGATCTCTGCCTCGATCGCCTCGATGATGGCCTCGCCCGCGCCCGCCGGCGGCACATAGATGACCGAGGCGTTGGCGCCGGTCCTTGCCTTGCCCTCGGCCACCGTGGCGAAGATCGGCAGGCTTTCGCCCTTCGAGCCGGACCAGGTCTCGCCCCCCTTCTTCGGGTGGATGCCGCCCACCATCTTGGTGCCGTGATAGGCCAGCGCCTGCTCGGTGTGGAACGTGCCGGTCTTGCCGGTCAAACCCTGCACCAGCACCTTGGTATTCTTGTCGACGAGAATGGACATCGCGGGGGCTATCCTTTGAATTTATGGAGGCCTATGTGCCAGCCTTATTTGGAACGGGGTTGCAGTCGGTTGATACCAAGTTCGTCCCGCCAGTTCGGCGAAGTTTGCTGACGAGCTTGCTCGTCGAGAGTGATTGGTCCGTCCCGATGGATGCTTCGACGTGTGTGCCGGCCATGCGATTCGGGAAAATCGATGTCGAGCCAGTCCTGGACATAAGCCTTGACCAGTTCTTCGATGGAAACGCCGCGCCATTTCGCACACCCGGCCAGCATGTCCATCGTCTCTCGATCAAATGTCATTTGGACCGTTTGGTTGTCACCCATGACGCCCGTCCCCTATAGCCGCTTCAGGTGGGTGACGGTGAGATCACTCTTGGCGTTGCCGGTGTTCAAGGTCGTCGCCGGCTCGAACATCAGCACCACGGGCTCCGGGGTCAGCGAGCGCGGCCGGTGTTCGACGCCGCGCGGCACGACGATGAAGTCGCCCTCGCCGAGCTCGACCGGCCCGTCGCGGAAATCGATGGCGATCCTGCCGCGCAGCACGAGGAAGGCCTCGTCCTCATGGTCATGCGCGTGCCAATCGAAGACCTCGCCGAACTTGGCGACCTTGGCCTGGGCGTCGTTGACGTCGCCGGCGATATGCGGATCGAAGACCTTGGCGATTTTTTGATCCGCCGCCTCGACCAGATTTATCTTGCGCGGAGGCATCCGCTTTAGCCCTTCACCGCCTTGACGATCTTCTTGGCCGCGTCGTCCAGATCGTCGGCCGAGACGACATTCAGGCCGCTGTCGTTGATGATCTTCTTGCCGAGCTCGGCATTGGTGCCTTCCAAGCGCACGACCAGCGGCACTTTCAGCCCCACTTCCTTGACCGCGGCGATCACGCCCTCGGCGATGACGTCGCACTTCATGATGCCGCCGAAGATGTTGATCAGGATGCCCTCGACCGCCGGATCCTTGGTGATGATCTTGAACGCCGCGGTGACCTTCTCCTTGGAGGCGCCGCCGCCGACGTCCAGAAAGTTAGCCGGCTCGGCGCCATAGAGCTTGATGATGTCCATCGTCGCCATGGCAAGGCCGGCGCCGTTGACCATGCAGCCGATATTGCCGTCGAGCGCGACATAAGCGAGGTCGTATTTGGACGCCTCGATCTCCTTCTCGTCCTCTTCGGTGGTGTCGCGCAGTTCCATCACGTCCGCGTGGCGGAAAAGCGCGTTGTTGTCGAACGACACTTTCGCGTCGAGCACGCGCAGATGCCCGTCCTTCATGACGATCAGCGGATTGACCTCAAGCAGGCTCATGTCCTTCTCGACGAACGCCTTGTAGAGGATCGGGAACAGCGACGCGCCGTCCTTCGCGGCATCGCCGTCGAGCTTCAGCGCGGCGTTGAGCGTCTTCACGTCGTCGGCGGTCACGCCCTTTTCCGGGTCGATGGCGACGGTGACGATCTTTTCCGGCGTGTCATGCGCGACCGTCTCGATGTCCATGCCGCCCTCGGTCGAGACGACGAAGGCGATGCGGCCGACCGAGCGGTCGACCAGGATCGACAGATACAGCTCGCGGGCGATATCGGCGCCATCCTCGATATAGAGGCGGTTGACCTGCTTGCCGGCCGGGCCGGTCTGCTTGGTGACCAGCGTGTGGCCGAGCATCTCGTTGGCGTTGGCGACCACTTCGGCCGCCGACTTCGCCAGCCGCACGCCGCCCTTGGCGTCGGGGCCGAGTTCCTTGAACTTGCCCTTGCCGCGGCCGCCGGCATGGATCTGGCTCTTCACGACATAAAGCGGGCCGGGCAGCGCCTTTGCGGCGGCCTCCGCCTCGCTTGCCTTGAACACCGGAACGCCGCTTGCCACCGGCGCGCCGAACGTCTTCAGCAGCGCCTTGGCCTGATACTCATGGATGTTCATGCGCTTGATCTCCGGGGAGGATGATTGCTTTGCCGGCGAGATTACTTGCCGGCGAGATGCGGGGCGATCTTGGTGCAGGCCTCGGTCAGACCCTGGACGGCCGCGACCGAATTGTCGAACATCTTCTGCTCGGCCTTCGACAGGTCGATCTCGATGACGCGCTCGACGCCGCCGGCGCCGATCACCACGGGAACGCCGACATAGGTTCCCTTGACGCCATACTGGCCGGAAAGGTGCGCGGCGCAGGGCAGCACGCGCTTCTTGTCCTTGAGATAGGACTCGGCCATGGCGATCGCCGAGGCCGCCGGCGCGTAATAGGCCGAGCCGGTCTTCAACAGGCCGACGATCTCGGCGCCGCCGTCACGGGTGCGCTGCACGATCTGGTCGAGCTTCTCCTTCGAGGTCCAGCCCATCTTGACGAGGTCGGGCAGCGGGATGCCGGCGACCGTCGAATAGCGGATCATCGGCACCATCGAGTCGCCATGGCCGCCGAGCACGAAAGCGGTGACGTCCTCGACCGAGACCTTGAACTCCTCGGCCAGGAAATAGCGGAAGCGGGCGCTGTCGAGCACGCCGGCCATGCCGACGACATGGCTGGTCGGCAGGCCGGAGAACTTCTGCAGCGCCCAGACCATCGCGTCGAGCGGGTTGGTGATGCAGATGACGAACGCCTTCGGCGCGTATTTCTTGAGACCCGCGCCGACCTGTTCCATCACCTTGAGGTTGATGCCAAGAAGGTCGTCGCGGCTCATGCCCGGCTTGCGCGGCACGCCGGCGGTGACGATGCAGACATCCGCGCCCTCGATGCCGGCATAGTCGTTGACGCCGGTCAGCCGGGAGTCGAAACCGTCGACGGGGGAAGACTGCGCGATGTCGAGGCCCTTGCCCTGCGGAATGCCCTCGGCGATATCGAACAGCACCACGTCGCCGAGATCCTTGAGGCCGATCATATGGGCGAGCGTGCCGCCGATCATGCCCGAGCCGATGAGCGCTATCTTGTTGCGTGCCATGTGAGGATGTTTTCCCTTTGTCTGTGACGGTGCCGTGACGGGGCCGGGGAGGCCGAAAGGATGCGGGAGGCCGCGAGATTTCGCCGCACCCATTAGCGCCGGCCAAAGAAAAATTCAAACGATTATTTTGATCCCAGTATTTTCAATCGGTTAGATGCTTCGGGAATTACGTAAACGTCAAAGTTACTGAGCCGACTGACGAGAATTTACACAATGAACGTGGAAATCAGAAGGCTTCATCCCGGCGATGACGCCCTTGTGAATTGATGGCTTGGTTTCTGACGCTGGCGGGACAGCGCTGCGATGGCCGGCTGTAGCTACACCTGCGCCTGCCTTGCCTTCGCCACCGGCGCCGCCTCCCGCCGTTCCGCCCAGCCTTCCAGCCAGTCGCGGCTCTGCATTTCGACCAGGCGTGAGGCAGTGCGTTCGAATTCGAACACTTCCGTGCCGCGTTTGGCCGTGTAGAGCCCTTCCGGCGGCGCAGCGGCGCTCATCACCAGCCGCATATGGTGGTCGTAGAGCGTGTCGATCAAAAGGATGAAACGCTTGGCCTCGTTGCGCTTGCCTTCCCCCAGCACCGGCACATGGTCGATAAAGACCGTCGAGAAACGGCCGGCGATGGCCAGGTAGTCGCGCGCGCCGAGCGGCTTTTCGCAAAGGTCGGCGAAGGAAAAGCGCGCCGCGTCCCCGGCGGCGCGCGGGACGACGAGCTGGCGGCCTTTCAGCGTCAGCGTCGCCTCGCCGGTCGGCTGGCCATGCGTCATCGCCTGCCAGGCCTCGTCCAGCGCACGCTCGGCCGCGGCGTCGTCCGGCGTGACATAGACCGGCTGCCGGTTGAGCTTTTCTTGCCGGTAGTCCTTGTCGGCATCGAGCGTCATCACATGGGCATTGCGCTCGATCAGCGAGATGAACGGCAGAAAGAGCTGGCGGTTCAATCCGTCACGGTAAAGGTTCTCCGGCGCCACGTTGGAGGTGGCGACCAGCACCACGCCATTGGCGAACAGCGCCGAGAACAGGCGCGACAGGATCATGGCGTCGGCGATGTCGGTGACGGAGAACTCGTCGAAGCACAGCACCCACGCTTCATCGGCGAGCGCCCGGGCGACCGGCGGGATCGGATCGTCTTCCTTGACCGTGCCTTCCTTGCGCGCCTGCCGGTGTTTTTGGATCCGGTCCTGCACATCGGCCATGAAGTCGTTGAAATGCACGCGGCGTTTGCGGCGGACCGGCAAGAGCTCGAAGAACATGTCCATCAGCATGGTCTTGCCGCGACCGACGCTGCCATGGATGTAGAGGCCTTTGACGGGCTCGCGCGGCTGCCGCTTGGCCGCGAACAGCCAGCCCAGCGCGCTCGATTTCTGCGCCAGTCGTTTGGCCGAGATCTCGTCGATCAGCCGGTCGAGCGCGGCGACGATATGCTCCTGCGCCGGATCGCGCTCGACAGCGCCGCTCTGGACGAGATGGTCGTAGCGCTGCCTGACGGTCGCGTGGGTCTGGAGGCCGTCACGCAGGTGCATGGTTCACATCATTTACTTTGAGCAGAATGCTCTGAGGAGACGCCGCCAGGCTACGTTGAGATTCAGGTCAGGCCGAGTCGAGAAGGGTGGGTTCCGAGAACCGGAGCGGAGCGTACTTTAAGTACGTGAGCACCGGAAGCACAGGAAGCCGCCATTCGCAGGCCGGCCTCACCTGAATATCGGCATAGCCTACCTTGCAAGCGAGATGGGCTGCCCATTGGAAGTCTGGCCGTCGAACTTTTCGCCGCCTGACGAATAGAGCCTGGCCAGCGAGCCGCCATTTTCATCGTAGAGCGTCAGCTGCTTGCCGGCGACGTTCCACGACTTGATGCCATCGATCGGCGCCGGGCAGTGCAGCGGACCGGCGCGGTAGCCGGCGCCGAACTTGGTCTGCGGCGTTGCCACCTTGCAGCTCTGCCCGGAGACATTGACGTTCCACACGCCGGCGACGCTGGCCGCGGTGAGATCGGTGGCGCCGGCGGGCGCCGTGCCGTCCGACGGCCGCGAAGCGACTTGGGTGTTGTTCGGCGCGGTCGGGAATTGCGACGGATCGGGGGGGCCGGGAGCGGCCGGCGGCGGCAG
>NZ_RZSB01000879.1:0-2246 GCF_004023285.1 Mesorhizobium sp. M2A.F.Ca.ET.067.02.1.1 | reverse complement strand
ATCGTTGCGGAAAGGGAACTCGCCCTGGTAGGTGTTGGCCATATGCCGGCCGCCAGGCGTCAGCTCGGCGCCCCAAACGAATTCGGCGCCCTCCAGCCCGCCGCGGGCGGCAAACTCCCACTCGGCCTCGGTCGGCAGAGCCTTCCCCGCCCAGTTCGCATAAGCTTCCGCGTCCTCATAGGCGATGTGCACGACGGGATGGCTGTCGAGCCCCTTCAGCCCGCTGGCGGGGCCGCGTGGGTGCCTCCAGTTCGCGCCACGGACGTAAGCCCACCAGTTGTAGTGATTGTTGCGATCGATGCCGCGCGAGGGCCTGACGAACAAGGCTGAGGCCGGCGCCAATGATTCTGCACTGGCCCCGGGATAGTCCGCGGCATTCGCTGGACGCTCGGCCAGCGTGACATAGCCGCTGGCCTCGACGAAGCGTCTGAACTCGGCATTCGTGACGGTCGAGCGATCCATCCAGAAGCCGCCGACGACGACGCGGTGCGCCGGCGCCTCTTCGGGATAGTGGCTGTCCGAGCCCATCAGGAACTCGCCGCCGCGAATCCAAAGCATATCGGCGTTTGACGAATCCGTTGGCTTTGCTGCAGGTCGCGCTTCAGTCATCGGCTGGTCTCGTCTGAACGGCAGAGCGCATCCGCCGTTCAATCCCCCGCAGCGAACATTTCCTCCGGGCTTGGTGTCACCAGCGGCGTGAAGTAGGTCAGCCGCACTGCCTCCATAAGCAACAGCGGGGGTTTCATCTGGGCTGCGAGCTCGGTGATCCTTGCCTGCAACACCTTGACCTTATCAGGATACTTATCAGCCAAGTTAGTGGCCTCCGATTTGTCCTGCGACAAATCGAACAGCTCTATCTTTTGCGGCAACGTTGCCGACCACAACAATTTCCATTCGCCCTCGCGCACCGCACCGGCCATCGGATCGACATTGTAGACGATCTCTGTGCGCGGCGAAGGTTTGCCCTCGCTGATGGCCGGCCACATATCCACGCCGTCCAGCGGTTTATCCTTGCCAGGCTTGGCGCCGGCCAGCCCAGCCAGTGTCGGCAACATGTCGACGACATGCATGAGGCCATTGAAGACGCCAGGCTTGACCTTGCCGGGCCAGTTCATGAAGGCGACCGAGCGGGTGCCGCCCTCATAGAGGGTGCCCTTGCCTTCGCGATAGGGGCCGTTATCCGCAGGCAGCTTGCCACCCACCTTCGAGTCGCCCGCAAACATCGAGTTAACGACGCCACCGTTGTCGCTCATGTAGACGATCAGGGTATTGTCGCGAATCCCTTTCTTCTCAAGGGCGGCAACGACATTGCCGATCTCGTCATCGATCACCGAGATCATTGCGGCATAGGCTCTGCGGTTCTCGTCGGCGATGTTCTTATATCGGTCGAGATATTCCTTCGGAGCCTGGAATGGCGTATGGGGCGCGGTGAAAGCGAGGTAGAGAAAGAGCGGCTTCTTCTGATCGTGAGCGTTGATGACCCGGACAGCTTCCTGACCGAACAACGTGTTGTCGAAGCCCGGTTCCTTGATCGGCTTGTTGTTCCTGTACCAGTCCGCGATACCATGCGATGCATGTTTGAAATGGTCGATCTCGCCGACCGTCGCCCCGTAGAATGAATCAAATCCACGCTGCTTCGGCCAGTAGTCCGTCTTGGCATGGCCGAGATGCCATTTGCCACTCATCGCCGTCTGGTAGCCCGCGTCTCTTAGGATTTGCGGAAGAAGTGTCTCATCGAGCGGAAGGCCATAGGTTCCCGCTGCGGGGACAACGCCAACCTGCATGCCATAGCGCAGCGGATAGCGGCCGGTCATGAGGGCGCTGCGCGTTGGTGTGCACATCGGCTGCACGTAATATTCTTCGAGCTTCGTCCCTTCCGCGGCAAGCTTGTCGATGTTGGGCGTCTTGATGTCCGAGCCGTGATAGCCGACGTCTTTCCATCCCTGATCGTCCGCAACGATGAAGACGATGTTCGGCTGCGAGGGCTGGGCCGCCGCCGTCTGGACGCCCGCAAGGCCGGCGAGCGCGCCGGAAAGGCCGACAGGTGCTGCAAATCGCGAAACCGCAGCCGCAGTGCCGCCCATCAAAGCGTCCCGTCGCGTGATTCTGTTGGTTGCACCGGCTTCGGCCGGGAAGTCTCGATCGTTGCTCATATTATGCCCCTGCTCTGCTAATTCACGCCGTTCTGCTCAAAACCGCGGCGCGTCTGGTGTTCTGGCGCCAATCATTTGCCTGGAATCCAAAGG
>NZ_RZSB01000878.1:0-2246 GCF_004023285.1 Mesorhizobium sp. M2A.F.Ca.ET.067.02.1.1 | reverse complement strand
CCGTCGCGATCTCGGCGGCAATGGAAGAGACGATGCTGTTGCCGATATCCTCGATGACGATGAAGATGTCGTCGGGCTTGTGCTCGAAGGTCTCGGCCCAGGCGATCCGCGCCGTGCGCACCTCGACGAGTTCGACCGACACGATGAATCGGCCCGGCAGAGACTGCACCGAGCCCGTCGCGACATAGTCGACATTCAGCCTGCGCCCGGCGTCTTCCGGCGCGATGTTCTTTTCGGCGAGCGCGAAGACCGAGCCGCGGGCGATGACGAAGAAATCGCGAAGCTTGGCAAGCCGCGTGATGATGTCATGCGTGAGGCCGTCGGCAAGCCCGCCACGGAAGCCGCCAGCGCCGGCGCTCTCGGCAAACGGCATCACCGCGAGCGAAGCCCGGCGCGTCGCCGCGGGCTCGGATTCGATCGCTCCAGCCGGCAGGTCCGGGGCCGGGAAGGGCGGCCCGGATCGGGCGCATGGCGTTGCGCCGGCGTTGCGGGCTCTTATCTCCTGCCAGGCCTCGCGCAACGGCGTGAAATCCAGCTCTTCCGAGCGGAACAGCTCCGCCGCCGTCACTAGATGCTCTTCGCCGGCGCCGAACTGCCCGCGCCGTGCCAGGTTCTCCAGCAGCGCCACATGCGCGCGGCCGTCGAAGGGCGCAAGCTCCAGCCATTTGTCGATATAGGCGCCGGCCTCGTCGGCTCCCCGCGGAAGAAGGTCGATGATGTGCTCCAGAACAGCGACATGGGATGCGCTGAAACGGCGGCGCTGCGCCGTCTGCCAGCTGCCGAAATGCGGGCTGCGATCGACTTCCAGCCCGTCGAGGAAGTCGCCCGCGAACAGTTGCGCAAGCGCCCGCAGACGGTCGAGGCTAAGCGTCTCGATCCCTTCCGCCACCGCGGCAGCGGCCACGACGGCATCGACGCTCATATCGCCGAGGCGAAGCGCCGCGGTGTCGCCTTCCGTCTCAATCCGGCGCAGGCCGGGTTCGTCGAGCGCTGCGCGCAGTTTGCTCAGGCACCAGCGCAGCTCGCCGCGCGGATCGTTGGGCACGTCCCAGAGAAGCTCGCAAAGACGGCTGCGGCTGACGGGGCGCGGCGCCAGCGCCAGATAGGCAAGCAGCGCGCGTAGCTTGCGTGACGAAGGCAGCGCGACGGGAACATCGTCGCGCATGATCGCGACCGGGCCGAGCAGCCGGATCGACAGGCGGGCTGCCTTGCTTTTCTGGGCCGACCAAACGGATTCCACGTCCGTTTCCACGCTCGCTCCCACGCTGACTGGTTGGTCCATGTTCTATCACCAAACACAACAGGGCGCATCTGGCGACGAGTTCTCGAGCCGGATGGGGCCTTTGCCGAATGTCGGCAAGCAACCTAACGCGGCAAGGTGTCGAAACCGCGCCGCCCAGTCCGCCGGTCTGTAACCGGCATGTGAGATTCGAGGAGAGAGATCCATGTTGCATCAGTTGAAAATCAGGACCACGGCCGGGCGCGGCCGGCTGTTCGACAGCATTCTCGACACGGTCGGCGACACGCCGGTCATCCGCATCAACAATCTCGGGCCGGGTCACGCGACGATCTATGTGAAGGCCGAGTTCTTCAATCCGGCGGCCTCGGTGAAGGACAGGCTGGCGCTCAACATCATCGAGGAAGGCGAACGCAGCGGCAAGCTCAAGCCCGGCCAGACGGTCGTGGAGGCAACGAGCGGCAACACCGGCATCGGCCTTGCCATGGTTTGCGCGCAGAAAGGCTATCCGCTGGTGGTGACGATGGCTGACAGCTTCTCCATCGAGCGCCGCAAGCTGATGCGCATGCTGGGCGCCAAGGTTGTGCTGACGCCGCGCGCCCAGAAGGGTTTCGGCATGTACAAGAAGGCGGTGGAGCTCGCCGAGGCCAATGGCTGGTTCCTGGCGCGCCAATTCGAGACGGAAGCCAATGCCGCCATCCATGAGGCGACCACGGGCCGCGAGATCATCAACGATTTCGCGGGCTCAAGGCTGGACTATCTGGTTACCGGCTACGGCACGGGCGGCACGGTGACCGGCGTTGGCCGCGTGCTGCGCCAGGAACGGCCGGAAGTCAGGATCGTGCTCGCCGAGCCGGCGAACGCGCAGCTGATCGGCAGCGGCAAGGCCCAGGAGCGCGGCGCCGGCGGCGCGCCGGCCGCCAGCCATCCGGCTTTCGAGCCACATCCGATCCAGGGCTGGACTCCTGACTTCATCCCCAATGTGCTGCAGGAGGCGATCGACCAGCGC
>NZ_RZSB01000877.1:0-2246 GCF_004023285.1 Mesorhizobium sp. M2A.F.Ca.ET.067.02.1.1 | reverse complement strand
GGAGAACTTGATGACACCTACGCGGATTGCGCTGCGCACGGCGCTCCTTGTCGGCACGCTGGCAATAGTGGCGTCGGCTCCGGCCCGTGCGGCCGACGATGGTGACGTGAAGGATTTCCTCCTCGACAACGGCATGGAGGTGGTCGTCATCCCGGACCATCGCGCGCCGATCGTCACCCACATGGTCTGGTACAAGATCGGCAGCGCCGACGAGCCCGCTGGCAAATCCGGCATCGCGCATTTCTTCGAGCATCTGATGTTCAAGGCCACGACCCATCACGCCGCCGGCGAATTCGACCGCGCCGTGTCCGAGATCGGCGGCTCCAACAACGCCTTCACCTCCTACGACTACACCGCCTTCCACGAGACGGTGCCGCCCTCGGCGCTGGAACAGATGATGGGCTTCGAGGCCGATCGCATGCGCAACCTGATCCTGACCGACGACGTCATCAAGACCGAGCGCGACGTGATCCTGGAGGAGCGCCGCTCGCGCATCGACAGCAATCCGCAGGCGGTTCTGGACGAGGAGGTCGATGCGACGCTCTGGCAGAACCAGCCCTACCGCATTCCAGTCATCGGCTGGATGCAGGAAATGGAGCAACTGAACCGTCCGGACGCGAAAGCCTTCTACGACAACTACTACCGGCCCAACAACGCGGTGTTGATCGTAGCGGGCGACGTCGAGCCGGATGCCGTCAAGGCGATGGCCGAGCGCACCTATGGCAAGGTCGCGCGCGGTCCGGATCTGCGGCCGCGCATCCGCCCGGTCGAGCCGGAGCAGAACACCAGACGCACGGTGACGCTGACCGACGCGCGCGTCTCGGTGCCGAGCTTTTCGACGCAATGGGTGGTGCCATCCTATCATACGGCCAAGCCCGGCGAGGCGGAGGCGCTGGACCTGCTGGCCGAGATCCTCGGCGGCGGCAACCGCAGCCGGCTGTATCAGGAACTCGTCGTAAAGCAGGGGATCGCCTCCGACGCGGCGGCCTATTTCCAGGGCACGATGCTCGACGACACCAACTTCACCGTCTATGGCGCGCCGCGCGGCGACGCCAAGCTTGCCGATGTCGAGGCGGCGGTCGACGCCGAGATCGCCCGCATTGTCAAGGACGGCGTGAGCGATGATGAGCTGGAGCGGGCCAAGACCCGCTATGTGCGCTCCATGATCTTTGCCCGCGACAAGCAGGACGACATGGCCAACATGTATGGCTCGACGCTTGCCACCGGCGGCAACGTCAAGGACGTTCAGGAATGGCCGGGCCGTATCCGCAAGGTCACCGCCGACGAGGTCAAGGCGGTCGCTGCCCGCTACCTGGTGCTCGAGCATTCGACCACCGGCTATCTCTTGCCGCAGCAACAGGCGGGGAATTGATGATGAGCATGGCTCCTAGCCACACGAGCACCCTTCCTTCTCCCGCAAGGGAAGAAGGTGGGCACATCTATCGCGTTGTCGCCACGCTTTGCTTTGCCCTGTTCTTCCTGCTTTTGCCGGCGCTTGCGGCCCGCGCGGAGATGAACATCCAGGAGGTGAAGTCGAAGAAGGGCATCACGGCCTGGCTGGTGGAGGACCATTCTATCCCGCTGATCGCCATCCGCTTCGTCTTCGATGGCGGCAGCGCGCAGGATCCGGCCGGCAAGGAGGGGCTGGTCAATCTGATGACCGGCCTGTTCGACGAAGGCGCCGGCGGCCTCGACAGCGACGCCTTCCAGCAGAAGCTCGACGATGCCGGCGCCGAGATGAGTTTTCAGGCCGCGCGCGACGGCACCTACGGCTCGATGCGCATGCTCTCCGACCAGAAGGATGAGGCTTTTGGCCTGCTGAAGCTGGCGGTGAACAGCCCGCGTTTCGACCAGGCGCCGATCGACCGTATCCGCGCCCAGGTGCTCTCCGGCATCCTGGCTAATGAGCGCGATCCGAACACGGTGGCGCAGCAGCGCTGGCTGCGCGCCATTTACGGCGAGCATCCCTATTCGCGTTCCGACCAGGGGACGAAGGGCAGCCTGACTAGCATCACCGCGGATGACATCAGGGCCTTCCACAAAGCCAATTTCGCCCGCGGCGGCCTGCATGTGGCGGTGGTCGGCGATATCGACGCCGCGACACTGGGCAAGAAACTGGACGACGTCTTCGGCGATCTGCCTGAAAGGCAGACGCTGGCTCCGGTGTCGGATGTCACGCCAAAGCTGGGGCAGCAACTGGCGGTGAACTACGACTTGCCGCAGACCTCGCTCCAGCTCGCCTGGCC
>NZ_RZSB01000876.1:0-2248 GCF_004023285.1 Mesorhizobium sp. M2A.F.Ca.ET.067.02.1.1 | reverse complement strand
GCACCAGCTCGACATCGACCGCCTCGGCGGGAGACGCGGCAGGAGTCAGCCAAAGCGCCAGCGCCAGGGCGGCGCTGCCTGAGACGATATGCCTTGCGCGGGCATAAGCGGAAATGGCGGGAGGTTAAGCGAAAATCGCCGCGCGCAAAAGCCGCGAATCCGGGGCATCGGATCCCGCCGGCCCGGGCCTTTTAGAAATACCGCGCGATGTTCGAACGGATACGCTCCAGCACCGTATCGCCGGAAAGGTCGGGCACGAATTTTGCGCCGGTTATCGCTTCATAGGCCTGGATATAGACCGCCGAGGCCTGGTTGATGATCTCGTCCGGAATTGGCGGGATCGGGTCCTTGTAGGGATCGCACCGCGCTGACACCCAGGAGCGGACGAAATCCTTGTCGAAGCTCTGCGGGCGCCCGCCGCTTGCGAACGCCTCGTCATAACTCGCAGCGATCCAATAGCGACTGCTGTCAGGCGTATGGATTTCGTCCGCCAGCACGATGGTGCCGTCCGGCGCGGTGCCGAATTCATATTTGGTGTCAGCGAGAATCAGGCCGCGTTCGGCGGCGCGCTGCTGGCCGCGAGCGAAAAGCTGCAACGCATAGCGCGAGACCGTATCCCACTGCGCCTGCGTGAGCAGCCCCTGGTCAATAATCTCGGCCTCCGACAGCGGCTCGTCATGGCCGCCATGGGCGGCCTTGCTGGTCGGCGTGATGATCGCCTGCGGCAGCTTTTCATTGTCGCGCAGCCCATCGGGAAAGCTGTGGCCGTAGAAGCTCCTTTCGCCTTTCCGATACTTGGTCAGGATAGAGGTGCTGGTCGTGCCTGCCAGATAGCCACGCACGACCATCTCGACCGGCAGCATGTCGAGCCGCGTGCCGACGACGACGTTGGGGTCGGGATATTCCAGCACGTGGTTGGGACAGATGTCGGCGGTTTCCTCGAACCAGTAGCGCGCCGTCTGGGTGAGCACTTCGCCCTTGAACGGGATCGAGGCCAGGATGATGTCAAACGCGCTCAAACGATCGGTGGCGATGATGATGCGGCGTCCGTCCGGCAGGTCGTAATTTTCGCGCACCTTGCCGTGATAGTGATTGGGAAGCTCGGGAATGAAGGCGTCGGACAGGATGCGCATGGGGCGTAGGCTTTCGCAGGCTTCTGATCAGGCCACATAAGCCGCTGCCCCCCTGCACATCAAGCCGGATGCTGCGGAACGGGCTTCTTATTGCCGGCGGCGCGAAACGCCCGCCAGTTCGGCCTGAAGGAAGGCGAAAACCACAACAGAATTCCGGCCAGGGCCGCAGGGACAATGACCGCGAAACGCAGGATCGAAAGCACGACGCCGCAGAAGCCGACGATCCGCACGGCGGCATCCGCGCCGAAACGCGGCGCAAGCAGATGCCTGGCGATCGCCCCGCCATCAAGCGGAATGGCCGGAAGGAGGTTGAGAATGGCCAAGGCCGCATTCACCAATGCGCCAAGCCAAAGCGTCCACTCAAGAAGCGTGTCCAGTCTCGGCGGCGGCGAACTGAAATGACCGTCCGGATCGACAGGCAACAAGGGCCGGGCAAGAAGGTAATAGGCAGCGGCAAAGCCCGCCACCAGGACGATGTTCACCAACGGCCCGGCAAACGCGATCCATGCCCAGCCATAGGGCGAAGCCGCGCCGGGCTTGAACCAGGCAAATCCGCCGAACAGGTACAGGTCTATCCGTTGGGTGCCGATGCCGCGCCGTCGCGCTGCCCAGACATGGGCAAGTTCATGCAGAAACACCGACAGGAACAGGAGCGCGGCGAATATGGCCGTATGGATCAGGGCGAGCCTGGGATGCCTCGACCATTCATGTACGAACGGCAGGACGGCTGGAATGGCAAAGGTCCAGCTGACATGAACGGGAATGTTCCCCTTCATCACGAAGACGAATGCGTCGTTCTTCCTGTCCCAACCGAACCGTTGCAAACCTGCTTACTCCGCCCGGAGCAACGCTACCCGAGAATCACGGCCCGCACAAAAGCAAAAGCCCGACCGGAGCCGGGCTTTGCATCTTTCTTGGTCCGCGACCATCAGCTCCTCGGCTTGAGGTTCTCCGGGTCGTAGAGCGGCTTGTAACCGACTCCCGCCACCTCGACCGGATAGGTCTCGCCAAAATACTCGACCTGCAGCTTGCAGCCTTCCTGGCAGTACGCCCAGGGCAGATAGGCAAGCGCGATGTTCTTGCCGATCGTCGGGCCATAGGCGACCGAAGTGGTG
>NZ_RZSB01000875.1:0-2248 GCF_004023285.1 Mesorhizobium sp. M2A.F.Ca.ET.067.02.1.1 | reverse complement strand
GGTCAGCGTAATCAAAGGGACTTCGAATGGAGGTAACCTCCCTATCGCGAGCTTTCCGCCCAACTCCTGGATCTGCCGAAGCTCCATGAGCAGGTCGAATGCCGTCTCGTCGCCGGAATTGTCGAGATAACCGCCATCAACCAGCCGAAATTGCGTGGTGCTGGTGATGAAGTGGGCTGCTGGCATGATCCAAGGAAAACGGGCGCTCAGTCCCAATGCGGTGCTAAATTTGATGTCCTCACCTGGGCCGAGAGCCTCCCAACCTTCGTCAACGAGTTGGCCGTTCACATAATGCGTTAGCGCGCCCCTGTGATGCAGCGTGCGGCGAAAAGCATCGACGCCATCACGGGTGCGAGAAAATCGCGATCGAGTATTTGGCGCGTGGTTCGCTCGAATATGCCAGGGGCTCTGGTGCCGGCGGCACACTCGCTCCAGGGGCCCGTTAGCGGCAAATGACTTGGCCAGCGCCGCAAAGACACCCGCACAGATAGAGCCCCCGGAGACCGAGCTGGCAAAGATGTGTTGGGAAAAATTTGGGCAGCGATCTTGGACACGCGCCACGAAAGTCGCGGCAAAGTCAGCGGCGTAGTGACCACCGCCGGCCGCAGAGATGATGAAGATGGGGTAGGGGCGGACCACGTCAGTCCGCAAATCGGTATTGGTCATCGCTTTGTCATACTTGTCGATAGCAACAGCTCGAACAGATCGATCCATCCACGCATCTTTTCTTAAATGGCGAGCTCATCCTTTAAGCCGAAATGACTTGTCGTTGGCTTTCGCCAGAGGCTGCCATTCGCCTGCCGAGCTAGGTTGGCGCCTGGCGCCAGCGCCTCGCCCTGAAATGCGCCGTCGTCGCCGTGCGGCTCGCCGGCCGCGGCCGCCTTGCGCGACACCTGGTGCCTGCGCCCAGCCGGCGCCGATCCCGGTCCCTCCGGCGCCCGTCCTTGGCGCCTGGCAACAGCTGCCGGTGCAGCCGCCGGTCGCCAGTGCCGATCGGCTCGAAAAGATCGTCGACCAGCTCGGGCTCGCCTGGAAGGCTGCCGCGCTCGCCTTTTAGCGGGCTCTGAGCGACCGGCGCCATTCGCCGCCGCGTCGTCGCGATGCGCTCCGATGCCGAGCTTTTGGCCCGGTGACTGGCCGACCTGGCGCTGGCGCAAAGCCTGCGCTGGCCGCGGCCGCTGCCGCTCCTGATGGTGCAGGCCTTCGGCCCGGCTTTTCGCGGCGAGGCCGGCGGCAAGCGCATCCGACCCGGGGAAAAAAGTTTTGAGCGCTCGGTCTGCGTTGCGCTGGTTCAAGCGGCGGCCGATGGCCTGCCGGCTGGCCGCCGAGTTGGCGCGCCGCGGCAAAAAGCTCCTGGCGGTGACGCCAAGATTGCGGGCCAAGGGCGCCGGCGACGTGATCTTTTTGCTGCTCAACAAAGACGCCGTCTCCGGCTCGCTGACGTCCAAAAACCTGTCGCGTTTTGCGGCGCGGCGCCTGTACGATCGGCTGCAACAGTTCGACGCCGTGCGCGAGCTGTCCGGCCGCCCCACCTTCCGGCTTTTTGGACTGTAACGATGGCCGAGGCCGCCCGATCCAAACGTCCGCGAGACAAAGGGTGATGTCCAGCGAATGCTGGTCGACACCGAGCTCGAGCACCTGCCGCCAGAACTGCGCTGGCGTGAGTGGATGGGTCGCGTCGAAGCGGTGATCTTCGCGGGCAGCGAGCCCCATGCCACGCGAGGTGCTGGCGAGGGTGGTCGGCAAAGCTGCAATCTTGAACTGATCATCGACGACATCCGCGCCGAGCTCGCCGGCCGCCCCTATGAGCTGGTCTCGGTCGCCCGCGGTTGGCAGCACCGGACCAAAAAGATTTTGGCGACGCCATCCACGCCGCCTTCGGCCAGCAAGGTCAACGATTCAAGCCGATGAGGAAACTGAATACAGCGATTAGTGGTGCCAGTGCATGCGCGTAAGAGCGCCGAGCTCTTTACGAAAGGAGGAGAAGCTCGTATTTTGTTCTCCACAGGGAGAATGATTATGGCTGAGCCAGCACGTATCTACACGCCTGCAGAGGCCGCGGCCGTAAGCGGGGTAGGCATCAAGGCCGTTCACAATGCGATCGACAAGCGCATTGTGGATACGGTTTCAAAATCTGATAGGCATTCCGGTGGTACTGGCCGACGCGCACTGACGGGCGAGGGGCTTCTACGTCTCAAACTTTGGTATGGCGTCGGCTCTACGCTGCCGGCCGACCGTCGTCGTCGCC
>NZ_RZSB01000874.1:0-2248 GCF_004023285.1 Mesorhizobium sp. M2A.F.Ca.ET.067.02.1.1 | reverse complement strand
GAAGAAGGACAACACCGGCTACGATCTGAAGAACCTCTTCGTCGGCGCCGAAGGCACGCTCGGCGTCATCACCGCCGCGGTGCTGAAACTGTTCCCGAAGCCGAAGGGCAGCGAGGTCGCCTTTGCCGGCCTGCCGTCGTCCCCGAAAGACGCGCTGTCGCTGTTCACTTTGGCTATGGGCCGCGCTGGCGCTTCGCTCACAGCTTTCGAGCTGATCGCCAGAAGGCCTTACGATTTCACGCTGAAGCACGGGCAGGGCATCACGCGGCCGCTGGCCGACGACTGGCCGTGGTATGTGCTGATGCAGATTTCGTCCGGACGCTCCGAGGAGGACGGCAAGGCGCTGATCGAGGAGATCCTGTCAGCCGGCCTCGAGCAAGGCATCGTCGGCGACGCGGTGGTGTCGGCAAGCCTGGCCCAGGGCGACGCCTTCTGGAATTTCCGCGAGACGCTGCCCGAATGCCAGAAGCCTGAGGGGGCCTCGATCAAGCACGACATCTCCGTGCCGATCGCCTCGATCCCCGACTTCATCGATAAGGCGGCCGGCGTGGTGGAAGGCGTCTGCCCCGGCGCGCGCGTGGTCTGCTTCGGCCACATGGGCGACGGCAACCTGCACTACAACATCTCGCGTCCGGTGGATTGGCAGGACGAGCCGTTCCTCGAGCTCTATCACCCGATGAACAAGGCCGTGCACGATGTCGTGCGCTCCTTCCACGGCTCGATCTCGGCCGAGCACGGCATAGGTCAGCTGAAGCGCGACGAGCTGATCGCCACGGCGCCGCCGATGGCCATCGACCTGATGCGCCGGGTGAAGGCCGCCTTCGATCCCGCAGGCATCATGAATCCCGGTAAGGTTATCTGATCCTTCCCATATCTGGTGGGCGGTCGCATTCCGATAACCATCGGCTCCGATCAGCAAAATTTAACCGACTTTCTTAAGCGCGCCGGTAAGAAGCCAGCGCTAACATTTCTTCCCATAACGAGGCCGGAAAAACCGGCCCTGAGAGAACCGGAAAACGGCCCTCAGGAGTAACAGGGAAGACATCGATGAACACTGGACTGAAGCCAGTCTGGGCCGGGCGCAACATGCGTCTCGACCCGTTTCGCCTGCCGCAGGTGGTGAGCTACGCCACCCGCGACGACTATGGCGATGTGACCTTCACCATCGACCAGCGTGGCGCCGTCATTCGCCGCATGCTGGAGATGAGCGGTTTGCCGGCGATCATCGCGCTGCCCGCCAAGGCGTTCCGCGGCGTGGCCGCCCGCGCCATGGAGGATCCGGACGGCAACGTCACCGTGACGCTCGAGCTCCTGCACAATGATCCGATGCTCTCGGTGCCGTTGCTGGTCGCCGACGATCTCGAGGATGTCGCCGCCGACTGGCGCGCCTGGGCCGACGCCTATCGCCTGCCGATGCTGCTGATCGAGGCCGACGGCATTGCCCGCACGCTGGAAGAATCGCTCGGCGCCGCCATCAAGGCGCTGCCGCCGCAGGAGCGCCGCAAGGGCCGCGTCTCCACCACGCGCCGCCCCCGCTTCCTCGCCCGCCGCAAGGCCGGCAATCTGGGCCTGAGGCTCGTCATCGACGGCCAGGAGATCATTGCAAGGGAGTAGGTTTCTTCTCCCCGTCACTATACGGGGAGAAGTGCCCGGCAGGGCGATGAGGGGCAGCGCCGACCTGGATGTTTGGCCACCTCAAAAACCCGATCAGACGCTGTATCGCCGCTGCAATTTGCCTCCAAAGGTTGGCGCTGCCCCTCATCCGGCTGCCGCCACCTTCTCCCCGTAGAACGGGGAGAAGGGAGATCACCCCAGCGGCTTCAGCCATATCCACACCGAACCGCCGATCAGCCCCAGGAAGATCAGCCAGCCGACCTGGTTGTTCGACTTGAACAGCTTCAGGCACTGGTCCGGATTGTTGATGTCGAGCCGGATGATCTGGCGCCCCAAATGCGCGCCGGCGGCGATCAGTCCCGCCAGCGCCACGATCGGCACCTGCGCCGAGGCGAAGGCGATGGCGAAGCAGATCAGCGCGCCGCCATAGAGCCCGCTAAGCCACATCTTGGTGTTGTCGCCGAACAGCCGTGCCGTCGAGCGCACGCCGACGATGGCGTCGTCTTCCTTGTCCTGATGCGCATAGATCGTGTCGTAGCCGATCACCCACAGGATCGAGCCGATATACAGCATGATCGCCGGGTCATCGATGTCGCCGAACTCGACCGCCCACCCCATCAGCGCGCCCCAGGAG
>NZ_RZSB01000873.1:0-2249 GCF_004023285.1 Mesorhizobium sp. M2A.F.Ca.ET.067.02.1.1 | reverse complement strand
CATCAATGCCGGCGGCCGCATCGGCGACGCGGCGCTCGGCAGCCGGCTCTTGGCCACCGACGATCCCGTCGAGGCGGCAAGCATCGCCGAGACGCTCGACCGGCTGAACCAGGAACGGCAGCAGATGGAGCAGGAGATGCTGGCGCAGGCGCGCGCCGAGGCCGATGCCGAGCTTGCCGGCGGCAACGGTCCGGCGGTCATCGTCACCGCCAGCAACAGCTGGCATCCGGGCATCGTCGGGCTGATCGCTTCGCGGCTCAAGGATTATGCGCGCAGGCCGGCCTTTGCCATCGCCTTCAATTCGACCGGCATCGGCACGGGCTCCGGCCGTTCGGTGACCGGCTTCGACCTTGGCCGGCTGGTGCGCGAGGCGGCGGCTGCCGGGCTGATCGTCAAGGGCGGCGGCCATGCGATGGCGGCTGGCATCACCGTCGAGCGTGCCAAGCTCGGCGAGTTGCGCGCCTTCTTCGAAGAACGCGCCGCGGCCGATGTCTTCCGGCTGCAGAATGAGGAAAGCCTGGCGATCGACGGCGCGCTGGCCGCCGAGGGCGCCACGATCGCGCTGCTCGACGCGCTGGAGAAAGCCGGCCCGTTCGGCGCCGGGCACATCGCGCCGGTCTTCGTGTTGCCGCGCCACCGGCTGGCCGACGCGCGCGCGATCGGCACCAATCACATTCGCGTCGACCTGCAGTCGCAAAGCGGCGGCAACATCCAGGCGATCGCCTTCCGCGCCGTCGACACTGCGCTCGGCGAATTCCTGTTCAAGAACAGGGGCAGGACCGTGCATATCGCCGGTTCGCTGTCGGGCAATTACTGGAACGGCAACCGCACGGTGCAGTTTCGCATCAGCGACGCGGCGCTTGCTTAATGACCTACCTTAACACAGACGTTTTGATCGGTTGGTTCGTGTGCGTTGGCAGATCCCATGCCTTGGCGATTGGCCGAGACGCCTATCGCAGTCGTCATCCACGGGCGGCAAGGAGCGCAGCTCCGTCGCGGAGACCCTGGGATCCACGCCGTGACCTGGAAGCGCCGCGGCGGTCCAGAATTCTGCACCGTTGCACACTTCGGTCCAGGTAACGGCATGGATTCCAGGGTCTGCGCGCGTCGCTACGCTCCTTGCTCCGCCCTGGAATGACGAGGTTCAGGAGCCTTCAGCTCATCGCCAACGTTTGCGCTGACTACGGCAACGGACGTTGATAGCCTTGCCCGACAAGCCTCGAATCTTTCCAAATCACTGAAGTAGCGGAATTCAGACCAGAACGGACTGCAGGCGGGTCAATTCGCTGATCTGGGACATCGTCGCCTGGTAGCCGAGGCTGATCGCCTCGTCGGCGCGATGGAATTCCGTCAGGCCGATATGGCTGAGTTTCGGCTGCAGTGACATATCCGGCGGATCGCCGGCCAGCCTGGCGCGCGAAATCCGGTCCTGGATGATGTTGAAGGCCTCGACCATGACGCCGGTGATGCCGAGGCGGCTCTGGTGCGACTGGGGATTGACCTGGCCGGGGCGCGGAGCGTCTTTCTCGACGACCAGTTCGCCGGCGCTGTGCTTGATGACGGCGGCGCGCCCAAAGAGGTCATAATGCAGGTTGACCGCCACGACGAGCGGCTGCTCGTAGGCGCGGCAAACCGAGACCGGCACCGGATTGACCAGCGCGCCGTCGACCAGCATGCGGCCGTTGCAGGCCACCGGCTCGAAGACGCCGGGCAGCGCATAGGAAGCGCGCATGGCGGTGACGAGCGAGCCGCTCGACAGCCAGATCTCATGGCCGGTGCGGATTTCAGAAGCGACGGCGACAAAGGGTTTCGACAGGTCGTCGAAGCGGGCGCCGTCGAGATGCTCACGCAGGCGCTGGTCGAGCTTCATGCCGCCGAACAGGCCGCTGCCGCGCAGATTGAGGTCGAGCAGGCCGAAGATGCGCCGCTTGGTCAGGCTTCTGGCGAACTCCTCCAGCTCGTCGAGCTTGCCGGCAAGATAACAGCCACCGACCAGGGCACCGACCGAGGTGCCGGCGATCATCGACACTTCGATGCCGGCTTCGTCGAGCGCGCGCAGCACGCCGATATGGGCCCAGCCGCGCGCGCAGCCGCCGCCGAGCGCCAGCGAGATGCCGGTCTTCCTGCCGGACTTAGGATCTGGCAAGCCGCCGGACGATGCGGGGCCGTTGGCCTCTCGAAGGTCAGGTTTGCTGCGCAATGACGCCCATTCGAGCATCATGATCTCCCTTGTCCCATATCCCTTCTAC
>NZ_RZSB01000872.1:0-2259 GCF_004023285.1 Mesorhizobium sp. M2A.F.Ca.ET.067.02.1.1 | reverse complement strand
GCTAAACAGCTCTGCGCATCGGATCAGCAGTCTCGAATTCTTATTCCCCAAGATAAATGGCACCAATGGCGAATAGCTCCGCGCCGTTATGTCCCAGCCGTTGAGGCCGTTGAGGTGAGGTTTGCAGCTTGCGAAGCGTCGAGAATATGCTGGCTGGAAGGTCCGCTTCATAGCTCAATCATCGCTAAACCGGAGTTCCGCTAACGGCCCCAAACCAGTCGCATTCATACCAGGTCAACAAAGCAATCAGTGCCGCTTTCTTGGCAGTGACGGCTGACCCCGATTGGATTGAATTAGCCCTCCTCGTGATCCTCAGGTTCGCCAGATACGAGAGAATACGAAAGGAAACGGGTTGGCGAATCAGCCAGTCGTATTGATTTCCTGCAGAAAACAACCACCCTTAGCGACTAACATAGTCGTTATTCGCCAAGGGGCTACAGAGCGGTTCGCCAAAGTTGGTTCAAAACGCTGATCCAGCGCCGTGTCCATCCGTTGAATGGGAAAGCGGCTGCCGAGCGCGTGATACAACTGCAACCCAACTTCAGCAGCACCGGTCAGTGCTCCGCCATCGGTTGCGCGCCGGTGCTCGCGGGAGTCTTATCGAAGCAATGCGCGCCTCAGGTCTACCCGAATGACACCCACGCGCCTGCCTCGCAGCCATCATGGCCGCAGACGTCGCTGGGTTTTCAGTGGCGATGGAGGGCGCCGCGGAAGGTACGTAGAATCCGAAGGGCCCATGGCGTCAAGGCTGAGGTTTTTTGCGAGCGCGCTTAGATATTCGCGCTTAGATATTAAAGAGAATGTTCAAGCCTGCCGCTAAAGCCGCATAAGAACCTGGCCCGCGCGGTTCGGGCGCTGGGATCCAGCGGCAACGTCAGCTGTTGCATCGGATCGTCGCCGGGATCATGATCCCCTTGGCTAATAAATTCCGTCGTAGAATCGTTCGGACCGTTCGCTTTCTGCGCCGGTTTCACCGTGGCTTCCGCGACAGTGCGGTCGCCTGACAGGAGGGGAAGCGTCATGGGAGTCCAAACAGAACTTGCTCGCAACTTTCTCGGATCAATTCTCCAGCCCGGCGCGCCCACTTTTGATGAGGTAAGGAGGATACACAATGGCCTCGTCGACCGACGCCCCGCAGTCATTGCCCGTTGTCGAGGTATTGCCGATATCGTCGATGCTGTCCTTTACGCCCAGGCGACCGGACTGGAGATTTGCGTACGCGGCGGCGGCCACAACGTCGCTGGGCGTGCAGTGGTCGACAATGGCCTTATGATCGACCTCTCCTTGATGAAAGGAGTTCACGTGAATGCTGCCGCCCGGACGGCCATAGTCGAGGGTGGGGTGACTTGGAGGGAGTTGAATAGAGAGACCCAGTTGCATGGTCTTGCGACCACTGGAGGCGTGATTGGAAGTACTGGTGTTGCTGGACTTACCCTCGGCGGCGGCCTTGGATGGCTTATGCCGAAATACGGGATGGCGCTGGACAATCTGATCTCCGTCGATCTGGTGCTCGCAGACGGTTCCGTGGTGACGGCGAGCGCCGACGCAAATCCCGATCTCTTCTGGGCGCTCCGTGGCGGCGGTGGCAATTTTGGCGTTGCCGCTTCCTTCGAGTTCCGCCTGCATTCCGTCGGCCCAGTCGTGTTCGGAGGGATCGTTGCCTTTCCATTCCATGAGGCGAGACAAGTCCTCCGCGGGTTCCGGGACCTCGCTGAAAATGCCTCGGACGACCTTATGCTCGTCGCCGGCTTAACTACCGCGCCAGACGGGTCGGGCACCCCGATCGTTGCCATCGTTTCCTGTCATATCGGCTCACCCGAAGATGCGGAGATCGTTGGACGCCAGATCCGGAGCTTTGGCACCGTAGCGGTGGATGCGTTAGGGCCGATACCCTATGTGGACCTCAATGGAATGCTGGACGCGGGCTTCCCTTCCGGCGCATTCAACTACTGGAAGTCCACGTTCCTTCCGCGCCTTGACGACGATGCTGTCGAGGCCCTCGTGATCGCGTATGAGCGCTGCCCGGTTCCAACAAGCTCGATCTTGCTGGAAGGTTTCCACGGCTTTGCGTCGCGCGTTCCGGTAGAATCCACCTCCTTCGCGCTCCGTGACATTGGCTTCAACGCGCTCGTGCTTGGCCAATGGATGGACAAGGCCTCTGCGGATCGCACCACCGGTTGGGCGCGCGCCAGCTTCGATGTACTCAAGTCCTTTGCTGGCAAGCGTCGCTATGCAAATTATTTGGGGGCAGACGAGGAC
>NZ_RZSB01000871.1:0-2260 GCF_004023285.1 Mesorhizobium sp. M2A.F.Ca.ET.067.02.1.1 | reverse complement strand
TGGCCAGCGCTTCATAGAGCGCCTTGTTTACGAGGCGGAGCTTCACCATATCGAATCCAGGGAGTGATGATCTCCCGACGACAGACCGGAAACCAGAAGGAGCGACGTGATGAAGACGTCTGATCCGGCCTGGAGCCTTCCGGCACACTGAGGCGGCCGAATGTGCCTCCCTTGCCGGAATGCGAAGGCGAAGGAGGTGCCCCATGGCACGCGATTTTTCGTTTAAATGGATCATGCTTGTAGCCGTTGGCGCCCTGATGGCGATATCGGCAGTTCCGGCGCGGGCGCAAATCATCTGCGGCGGCCACAACTATCTGGTCGCGAGGCTGGCGGAGGCGTTCGAGGAGAAGCGGCTGGGCTATGGCGTGGCCGGCCAAGTCGCCATTTTCGAGGTGTTCGTCTCGGCAAGCGGAACCTGGACCATCCTGATGACCGACGTCAAAGGCCAGAGCTGCATCCTGGCAGCCGGCGAGGGATGGGAGGATACGCTGGCGACCGCGGTCGGGCAGCCGGGCGGCTGAGGACGCCTCGAGCAGGTGCTGTCCTGCTCAACGCGTCGCGGCGACCTCGGCGTGGCCGCGCAGCAGCGCCATCAGTTTCTTGGCGTCCTTGGCGGCGCCTTCCTCGTCGCCGTCGAGGATCGAGCGGATCAGCGCGACGTGGTGCTCGGCTGATTCGGCAAGACCGGTGTCGGCCTTGTAGCGGAACCAGAAGCGGCGGCTGTGGCTCTGCAGGGGGGCGGCCACTCGCGCCGCGAAGGGGTTGTCGGCGGCGATCGCCAGCGCTTCGTCGAGCGCCTTGTCGGCCTGGATGAAGGCAAGCACGTTGCCCGAGATCACCGCCTTCTGCATCGCGAGCGCCGCCTCGTGAAACAGGTCGGCGGCCTCGCGGGTGACGAAGCGAGCGGCCGAGCGGGCGAGCACGACCTCGATGCCGCGCCTGGCATCGAGCACCCGCAGCCAGTCGCCGGCGTGAAGCGGCGCGACTGCGATGCCGGCGCGGGGTCTTATGTCGAGAAGCCCTTCCCAGGCCAGCCGCTGGATCGCCTCTCGCACCGGCGTGCGTCCGAGACCCAGGCGATCGATCAGCGCGCCTTCGGTGACGAAGCTCGACGGCGCCAGCTCGAGCGTGACGATCATGTGCTCCAGCGCGCGATAGGCCTTGGTCGCCGCCGGCTCGAAGGGGGCGTTCGCATCAGCGGATATCAGCGGGGAGATCAATAGCAGGCTCCTGATATATTTTTCATATATCATAACGGATTCAGCGTTGACACGCCAATTCTTAATAGATATACGACTGATATATCAGAGGAGAAGTTGCCATGTGGACCGGAGTTTTCCCAGCGGTCACGACCAAATTCACCGCCGACGACCGCCTCGACCATGCCGAGATGGAGCGCTGCTACTCCCTGCAGATGGAGGCCGGCTGCGACGGCATCATCGTCTGCGGTTCGCTGGGGGAAGGGCCGATGCTGTCGCCTGACGAGAAGATCGAAGTGCTGAAGACGGCGCAGAAGGTCGCCGGCAAGAAGCCGGTGCTCTTGACCGTCAACGAGCCGGGTACCCGCGAGGCGGCGAGCATCGCGAAGCGCGCCGCCAGGGAAGGCGCCGACGGCCTTATGGTGGTACCGAGCCCGATCTACCACACCAATCCGGAAGAGACCGTCGCCGCCCTTCGTGCCGTAGCGGAAGCCGGCGACCTGCCAGTGATGATCTATTCCAACCGGCTCGCCTATCGCGTCGACGTCACCGTCGACCTGATGGAGGAGTTGGCGACCGACAAGCGCTTCGTAGCCATCAAGGAATCGTCCGACGACATCCGCCGATCGACCGAGATCATCAATCGCTTCGGCGATCGCTACGACCTATTCACCGGCGTCGACAATCTCGCCTTCGAGGCGCTCTCGGTTGGCGCCATCGGCTGGGTCGCCGGCCTGGTCACCGCCTTCCCGCGCGAGACCGTCGCGATCTACCAGCTGATGCGGCAGGGCCGCCGCGAGGAGGCGCTGGCGATCTACCGCTGGTTCCGGCCCCTGCTCGACCTCGATGTCTCGACCTATCTGGTCCAAAACATCAAGCTTGCCGAAGTGCTGGCGATCGGTACGAATGACCGCATGCGCATGCCGCGCCAGCCGCTGTCGGGCGAACGCCGCAAGGCGGTCGAGAAGGTCGTCCGGGACGCGCTGGCGGTGCGGCCGACGCTGCCGTCGCTCCAGACGTCTCCTCGATCGACTGACAGGCTGGTGGCGGCCGAATAAGGG
>NZ_RZSB01000870.1:0-2262 GCF_004023285.1 Mesorhizobium sp. M2A.F.Ca.ET.067.02.1.1 | reverse complement strand
GTCACGCCGCGTTCGCACCCGACTCCTTGTCCAGAACCATGTAGTCGAGCGGGATCTCGGTCGTGTATTTGATCTGCTCCATGGCGAAGGACGAGGACACGTCGCGGATCTCGATCTTGGCGATCAGTCGCTTGTAGAAGGCATCATAAGCGGCGATATCCGGGACCACTACACGTAGCAGGTAATCGACGTCGCCGCTCATGCGGTAGAACTCGACCACCTCCGGGAATTCCTGGATGACCTCGGAGAAGCGCCGCAGCCATTCATGGCTGTGCGAATTGGTGCGGATCGACACGAAGACGGTGACGCGTACGTTGACCTTCTCATGGTCGAGGATGGCGACGCGCCGCCTGATGACGCCCTCTTCCTCAAGCTTCTGGATACGCCGCCAGCACGGCGTGGTCGACAGGCCGACTTTCTTGGCGACGTCGGCCACCGCAAGCGTGGCGTCCTCCTGCAGGAGGCGGAGAATTTTTCTGTCGAGGCGATCCATGGGGAGGCTCCAGGGGAATAGTTTGGCTATAATCCCTTTTATCGGAGCCTTTCACAAGAAAGAAATTCTGCCAAAGGCACCAAAAGCGGGTGATATCTTGCGGAATGCCTAACCAATGCGATAGCGGATTTCCGACCTCAGGAAGGGCAGCAAATCCATTTCAAACCAGGGATTCTTCTTCAGCCAGCCCGTGTTTCGCCACGACGGATGCGGCAGCGGCAACACTTTTGGGCTGGCCGGCGTATCCCAGACGGCGCGCCAGTTCCTCACGGTATCGGTCAAGGACGCCGCGCGAGTCGTTCCCATATGCCAGGCCTGCGCGTAGCCGCCGATGGTCAGCACCAGGTCGATCTGCGGCATCAGCGCCATCAGGTCCCGGCGCCAGGCCGGCGCGCATTCGCGGCGCGGCGGCAGGTCCCCGCCCTTGGCGTCCTGGCCGGGAAAGCAGAAACCCATCGGCACGATGGCGAACTTTTCAGTGTCGTAGAACTCTTCGCTGCTGACGCCGAGCCAGCTTCTGAGGCGATCTCCGGAAGCGTCTGTGAAGGGCATGCCCGAGATGTGAACCTTGGTGCCCGGCGCCTGGCTGGCGAGCAGGATGCGGGCGCTCGAGGACGGCCTCAATACCGGGCGCGGCTCGTGCGGCAAGGGCCGGCCAAGCGGCTGGTCGACGCAGATGCGGCAGGCTCGCACCTTCGCGGTGAGGCGCTCCAATGCTTGGCTCATATCGGGCGGATTATCCAATCTTCGTCACTCAGGCCGTCGCGCTTGGCCGGCTCGTCAGCGCCGCATACCAGCGCAGCACATTCGTGCACTCCTCAGGCACCTTGATGCGGGCCGGCTTCATGAAATCGATGGCGATCATTCCGGTGATATCGGCAACCGAATAGGCATCGCCGGCGGCGAATTCGCGCTCCGCCAGTTCATGGTCGAGGAGATGCAGGAAATCGATCGCCTTCGGCTTGTTGGCCTCGCCCCATTCCGGGATCTGCGGCACTTCCCATTCCTTCATAGCCGGATGGATATGCCGGAACGCGGCCGCGACGCTGACCATGAGATTCAGTTCCAGGCGTCTTTGCCACATCTCGACTTTTGCCTTGCCGAGCGCGCCCGTGCCGAACAGCGCGGGCTCGGGATGCAACTCCTCGAAATAGCGGCAAATGGCGATCGATTCGGTGATGACGGTACCGTCCTCGAGCTCGAGCACCGGCAGGCGCCGCAGCGGATTGCGTTGCGCCACCTCTTCGCCGCGATGCTCCAGCGCAGCCATGTCGACGGGCACAAGCGGCACCGTCAGCCCCTTCTCGGCAAGAAAGACACGCACACGCCGGGGATTGGGCGCGCGGCCGCCGTCGAACAGCTTCATTCCATCCTCCAGTTTCTCCACCGGATCATAGGGCTCGGATACGCCCGTCACCAGAAGCGAAAGAACTCGCGCAACGCGTCGCTCAACGAGGCAAGCGTGCCGTGCTTTCTCTCGACCGGCGCGTCATGATGGCTGTCGCGCCAGTCCCGCGGCTCCTCGAAGGCGCCTGCCCAGATGCCGACCTTGGCCGCTCTTGCCACCGCTTCCTCGGTTTCGAAGTCGCCGAAGGCAACCGCCCATCCGGCCCGCACTTGGGCCGGGTTCAGGTCGGTGTCGCCTGCCCTGCAGTCGCCGAGCAGCCTGCCGTAACGGTCGCGCTGCCAGCCGCTGCAGGAAACCGGCCTGCCGGCGATCAGTCGTACCAGCGATTGCCGCGCCAGCTTGCCGCAGGGATAGTCGGCGC
>NZ_RZSB01000086.1:0-12572 GCF_004023285.1 Mesorhizobium sp. M2A.F.Ca.ET.067.02.1.1 | reverse complement strand
CTTGGGGGGAGATTGGCAGCTTTGGCGACGGCGCTCGTCTTGCAAACGTCTGTGATTGGCGAAGGCCGTCGTGACGGCTGATCTCCCCCCTTGAGGGGGAGATGTCCGGCAGGACAGAGAGGGGGCGAAGGAACGCGGCGTTTCTCTTTCTCAGGCCGCGCTGCCGTTGCCTATCTCACCACCAGCACCGGAATCTCGGTCAGCGACACACTTCCGCCGTCTGGCTGCCCAGTACCAGCCGGCCCAGCCCGCGGCGGCCGTGCGAGGCCATGACGATGATGTCGCTGCCCTCGCCGGCGGCGACCTCGAGGATCGCCTCGGCGGGGGTGCGGTTCTCGATATGCAGGGTCTTCGCGCCGACGCCCTTCGCATCGGCCTCGGCCTTGCACTTGCCGAGCAGTTCGCTTGCATATTTGCGCGCGCTCTCCTCGTAATTGACCAGCTCGTCGGCGGCGACATAGCCAGCCATGGCGCCGCCCCAGGCCAGCGCCGGGAACGGCTCGGAGACGGTGGCGAAGGCCACGGTGGCGCCGAGGCCCTTGGCCAGCTCCAGCCCGTGGGCGACGCCCTTCTGGGCGAGTTCGGAGCCGTCGGTGGCGATGAGGATTTTCTTGTACATGGTGGCGATCCCTCTTTTGCGGGGCGCCGCGCGCGCCCAAGTGGCGGGAGCCTGAACGCTCAGGCCTGATCTCGATATAGTCAGCCTATCAGGCCCGCCACAGGGGCCAGTTTGATGCGGATCAAGGCCAGGCGGCAGAGACGATTGCGCCAGTGGGGGCGTGAAATCGCCGGCGGCGCTCCCCCTCACCCAGCCTCCGCTTCGCTCGGCTGACCTCTCCCCCAGGGAAGAGGAGATTGTCAGCGCCGGTGCCCACCTCTTCTCCCCGCCGGGGAGAAGGTGGCCGCGTAGCGGCCGGATGAGGGGCTGCGCCGACCTATGCGATTGCCTCAACAGCCCGCCCCCCATCACAAGAACTTGTTCGGTCACACACTCTTCACACTGACCATGGATATGCCGCGCCGGCTTGGCGTATCGTACCCGCAAAGCCTCGAACAGGAGCAGCGACCATGGCAGGCGACCCGAAGGCATCCGCGCAAATCCAGGCCGACAACGAGAACGACGTCGCCGGCGAATATCTCGAGGCGGAAACCGTGCCGGAGGATGCGCAGGCAGCCGCCGACGAGATCCTCGAGGCGCCGGAGGTGCCGGATTCCGAGCCGCACGCCGAACCGCATGTTCCCGGCACGGCCCGGATCAAGCCCAAGAAGAAACCCTCGGCGATATCGGGGCGCAAATTCCGCAAGCGCGACCTGGTGCGCATCGATGATCTCAGGCCCAGCCTCGCCGACCGCATCCGCTCCGACCATCCCGACCTGCCGCGCGGCGCCCGCATCAGCCGCGAGGAGCTCGGCCGCTACCGCATGCGCTACATGGAGGAGCTGCTGCAGCAGGAGCATGGCGAATTCTCCGAGCTCGACCGCCAGGTGGTGGAATCGATCGCCAAGCAGGACACGATCTCTGAGAACTCGGAAGAGGAATATGAGGAGCACCGCTCCTTCCCGGACCGCGTTTCCGACACCATGGCCGAGTTCGGCGGCAGCTGGTGGTTCCTGATCTCCTTCGCGGCGGTGCTTTTGCTGTGGATCGGCATCAACCTGGTCGCCGGCGCGACCAGCGCCTTCGACCCCTACCCGTTCATCCTGCTCAACCTGGTGTTGTCCTGCATCGCCGCCATCCAGGCGCCGGTGATCATGATGAGCCAGAAGCGCCAGGAAGCCAAAGACCGGCTGCGCTCCTTCAACGATTACCGGGTGAACCTGAAGGCCGAGCTGGAAGTGCGCCACCTGCACGAAAAGCTCGACTACCTCATCTCGCGCCAATGGCAGCGCCTGGCCGAAATGCAGCAGATGCAGCTCGACGCCATGCACGAGCTGACCGCGGCGAAGAAGGTGAAACGCGCGACGCGGGCGGTGCGGCGGAAGACGGCGAAGGTGGGGGTGGAGGGTTAGGCCAGTTCCTCGCCCCACGCAGTGGGGAGAGGTGGCTCGGGCGAAGCCCGAGACGGAGAGGGGAGCGCCCTCTCCGACAGCCATCCGTCAGACAATCACCCCACCAGCCCACCACACAATCCCCATTTGCCCGTTGAAGCGTGCTGCGGCTTCCGCTAAGAAGCCGTGGCTGGCCGGCTCACCGGCCGGTTCGTTTTCCGGTTCTCCCGGGAAGCACCCGTAGCTCAGCTGGATAGAGCGCTGCCCTCCGAAGGCAGAGGTCACAAGTTCGAATCTTGTCGGGTGCGCCAATTTCCAATTGCAGGACAAGAACTTAGCGCCACACCTTGCTTAGCTGAAACGCGTTCAGGCTGAGCGGCGTAAGCGCTGAGAACCTGAGCTTGAGGGAGCCATGTCGCCGCAAACCCGCAGATTCGGGCAAATGAGCGTGAAAGCATCAGCTTCCAATGGACGAGTTAAGAAATAGAAGGTTGAGCGCTGCCCACGTGAGCAACGCTCAACTTGATCGAAAATGGGGTCGGACACGGACAGTCGGCTTTCGGGGCGGCTAGCCAGAGGGCGGAATCGGTGGCCCGGCGAAGAGGTGCTATTCCGCAGGTTGCTACCTCAGCGGGAGTTGCACCCATGATCTGTTCTCCTGTAATTCACATCGCCAATGGGCCGCCGCCAAGCGGCCCATTCTGGGCTTGTTTATCGCATCTGGCTCATGGTGATCCGGTCGACCATGCGGCCGCCGAACCATTTGCGGATAGCGATCATGGGCTTGACGGATTTGCCGGCAGCGTAACGGGTCTTGCGCGCCCGGACGGCCTTCCCTGGGTGAGGACTCGTCGATATCGAATGTCCCCCGATCACCTCGGCATTCCGCTCGGTGGCAGCAGTCGCTTCAGAGCAGCGATGCGGAAGGGTGCATTGACGGCGCCGTAGCCCTTGTAGCCTTTTCGTCGCTCGACGACCTCGAAGAAAAGGCCCTCGCCATAGTTTTGGCTGTAGAGCTGGAAATACTCGCCGGTCTCGTCCCGGTCGTAGAGGATGTTACCGGCCCGCAAGCGGTTCGTCAGATCGGGATCCAGGCCCAGGCGGGCTTCAAGGTCATCGTAGTAATTCGCCGAGATTTCCAACGCGTGGAAGCCAAGCAGTTTCAACCGAGCCGCCGTGACAAAAATATCATCGCAGGCGAAGGCGATGTGCTGAATGCCGGAGCCAAAGCTATCGGCGATGAAACGGCCCGCCAGCGTCTTGCGGCTTTCGGCGCCGTTGAGCGTGAGCCGCAGTCCGCCATCTGAGCCCTCGACGACCTGGCTTCGCACCAGACCGCTCGGATCGACGACGTCGACCACTGGCAATTTTCGAGTTCGGAAGATGGAGGTGTAGAAAAGGAGCCAGGTGAGCATCTCCTCATAGTTCATCGTCTGGGCGGCATGATCGATACCGACGAGGCCGCAGCCCGTGTCGCCTGTTTGCGGCAGCGGATCGAATTCGACGTCCCAGACTTTGGCGAGCGTATCGTCGACGAAATAGATAACACCGCCGCCAACGCCGCGGATGGCGGGAATAGAGAATTCGCCCGGACCGCGCTGCTCGGAGAAGGTCTCCGCGCCAAGCGCCCTTGCCCGCGCCACCGTCGCCGCGGCATCGGCAACCCTCAGCCCCATCGCATAGGCGTTGGTTCCGTGCACGACATAGGAGGAATGGGCAAAACCATCGTGTCCGGTGTTGATGACGATGTTGACGCCACGGTGGCCACCTTGCCGCCAGACGGTCACGTCGCGGTTCTTGTGGCGGGCGGACAGCGAAAAGCCCATGGTCGAGAGAAGCGCCGCCAGTTCTTCGCCTTCCTGCTCGTTGGCCGCGAACTCGATGAATTCGATGCCCGAAACGCCGATGCGGTCCGGCATCTCCGGCGGATCGATTGCAATTCCAGGCTCGGCACGGCGCACCTGGTCCATCAGGTAGATAAGCGAGCGCCTTCCATCCATGGCGATCGACTTCGGCGAGCCGCCACGGAACTGGTCGTTGAATATCTCCAGGGACAAAGGCCCGTCGTAGCCTGTCGCCGCTACCGCCCGCATGAAGTCGATGACCGGCAAGTCGCCCTCTCCCGGCATGTTGCGGAAATGGCGGCTCCAATAGAGCAGGTCCATGTCGATCAGAGGTGCGTCGGCAAGCTGCACGATGAAGATGCGGTCCCCGGGGATGGCGCGGATGGTCCCGACGTCGGTCTTTCTCGCCAGTGTGTGGAAGGAATCGAGGATGAGGCCGATGCTCGGATGGTCCGCGCGGCGCACGATCTCCCATGCGTCGCGGTGGTCGTTGATATGGCGCCCCCAAGCCAGCGCTTCGTAGCCGACGCGCAGGCCCCGGCGCGCCGCGCGCTCGCCCAGTTCGCGGAAGTCGGCGGCGGCCCGGTCTATGCCGCCAAGCGCCATTGGCGAGACGTTGGAGCAGACAACCATCAGGTCGGTGCCGAGTTCCCGCATCAGGTCGAACTTGCGTTCGGCCCTGTCGAAGGCGTGCTGTCTTTGCGGCTCCGGCAATCCTTCGAAATCACGGAATGGCTGGAAGACCGTAATTTCCAGCCCATGATCGCGAACCATGCGTCCCACTTCGGCCGGCGTTCCGTCGAAAGCCAGGAAGTCGTTCTCGAAGATCTCCACGCCATCGAATCCGGCCGCGGCTATGGCCGCGAGCTTTTCGCGAAGGTCGCCGCTGATCGAGACGGTGGCGATGGAGGTCTTCATCGTCGTTGGCGCGTCAAAGGAGCGCGATGGCACGCGTTGGTCCACCAGTCGCGCCCTTAACCTTCGGAATGCCGAGAAAAAGACGTGCGCCGGCTTCCGGGATCGCATCGAGATTAGTCAGGCACTCCACGCCCCAACGGCCGCTGCCCAGCCATTCGTAGTGGACTGGAAAAGCTCCGCTCGAGTTTAAGCCGGTGTCGAGCGAGAGGGTATCGACGCCGATACCCTTCACCTTGCGTTCGTTGATCAGAAACTGCGCGGCCTCTACATGAAAACCAGGGGTGTGGTTCTTCTTCTGGTCGTCTCTGCCAGCGAATTTTGGATCGCCGACCAGCTTGTGCCAGCCGGAGTTCATCACCACGCAGCAGCCTTCCGGCAGGGGACCGTTCTTCGATTCCCAGGCCTGGATGTCGTCCGGGGTCAAAGCGGTGTCCGCATTCTCGGCTGCACGCGCTGCGATATTGATGACGGCGACCGGGACGATCAGGTCCGCAATCGGGATCAGATCCGCCGTCATTCCATCTGCGGAGAAGTGGATCGGCGCGTCCATATGCGTGCCACTATGCTCGACGATCGTCCAGCGATTGAGGTTCACCTTATCCTTGGCAAAGGTGACGAGATGTTCGACGGTGAACCATTTCTCACCGCTGAAGGTCGGAAAGCCCTCATAGAGCGCATGCGAGAGGTCGACCGTATCGGTGAAACTGATCGGCGACGCCTGGGCTGGCGGCACTGCCGGAAGCGCGGCGACCGCCGCCGCGCCAAGCCCAAGTGTAAATCCGGCTTTGAGCAAGCCTCTGCGCGTCGCATTTTCGCAGATCGAGTGAAGGCATCCTGGAGGGCACATGCGATTTCTCCTTCCCCTTTGATGGTTAAAAGTCATGCCGGTCTATACTAACCAGTTCGTTCATTCGCCCGTTTCCGCGAGCGGGTGATGGAGCCGCTATGCGTCGATCAATTCCTTCAGCGATTTCACGGCAGTCGCATATCCGCGAGGTCCGAGACCGGCGATGACAGCGGTCGCGACCTTCGAGACCAGCGAGCGGTGATAGATTTCCTCGCGCCGGTGGATGTTGGAAATATGCAGCTCGACGATCGGCCCGGCGAACATCTTCAGCGCGTCGAGAATGGCGATCGAGGTGAAAGAAAAGCCAGCCGGATTGATGATGATGCCGGCGCCGTCGTCGATCGCCTGGTGGATCCAGTTGACGATCTCGCCCTCGAAATTGGACTGGTGGAAGCGGAGCGGATGTTCGCCGGCCGCCTCGCGGCACATAGCCTCGATCTCCGCGAGCGTCGTCCTGCCGTAGATCTCAGGTTCGCGTGTGCCGAGGCGGTTGAGGTTCGGGCCATTGATCACAAAGATTGATTTCATTCCGAAGCTCCCTGTCACCCCTGATAGCCGAGCAAGCGCGGTAGCCAGAGCACAAGCCCCGGAAAGAAGGTGATCAGCGCCAGCGAGCCGATCATTGCCCCGAGGAAAGGCAGTACATTGCGCACCAGGTCCCTAAATGGCACTTCGGCGATCCTGGCCATGATGAAGAGCAGCAGGCCATAAGGCGGCGTGACGAGGCCAAGCATGATGTTGACGACGACCACCACGCCGAAATGCACCAGATCGATGCCCAGCGCCCGCGCAGTCGGGATGAGCACCGGCACGATGACCAGCAGGATGGTTGTTCCCTCCAGCACGCAGCCCAGCAGCAAAAGCAGGATGTTGACGAGGATCAGGAAGCCTGTGGGCGATAGCTGCCAGGCCTGCAGCAACGCGCTCACCGACTGCGGGATGTTCTCGACGGTCACCACATAGTTGAACACCAGCGCACCGCCGATCAACATGCCGATCGAGGCGCTGGTGCGGGCGCTCACCAGCACCGAGCGGTAGAAATCGGCGAAACTCACGCTGCGATAGAGGACGACTGAGACCAGCAAGGCGTAGGCGCCGGCGACGGCGGCCGCCTCCGTCGGCGTGGTTGCGCCGCTGTAGATGCCGCCCAGCAACACCACCGGCATCATCAGCGAGGGCAACGCCTGCCAGGTGATGCGCGGCATCTCGCGCAGCGGCGTCGGCGGTTCGACCGGAAAGCCGCGGACGCGCGCATGATAGGCGACGATGGTCATCTGACCCGCCGCCATCAGCAAGCCGGGCACCACGCCGCCGAGGAAGAGGTAGCCGATCGAGGCGTCGGAGACGAGGGCGTAGACTACCATCGGGATCGAGGGCGGGATGATCGGTCCGATCACCGCCGTCGCGGCGGAGAGCGCGGCGGCGTAGCTCGGCGGGTATTTGCCGTCCTTGGTCATCATCTTCTGCATCAGCTTGCCGGGCCCGGCGGCGTCGGCGATAGCCGAGCCCGACATGCCGGCAAAGATGATCGCCTGGACAACGTTGACGAAAGCGAGGCCGCCGCGAAAGCGGCCGACAATGGCATTGCAGAATCGAAGCAGCCGCTCGGTCATCGAGCCGATGTTCATAAGTTCGGCCGCCAGCACGAAAAGGGGCACGGCGAGGATGATGTAGTTGGCATACATGCCGTTCAGCAACTGTTCGGCAACTGTGCCCATGTCGAGCCCGGCAAGCAGCAGATAAAGGATCGAGCCGGCGATCATGGCATGGCCGATCGGCAGACCGAGAAACGCCAGTGTCGTGATCGCGATGACCGACAGGGAGAAGGGGCTGGCGAGGTTCACGTGCCGGACCCCATCTGTGTCCGGCTTTTCAGGCGCCGGACCGAAGGCTGCCTGCCAAGAAAGCCACAGGTAGCGCATGAGGGTCGCGACGGCAAAGACAAGATAGATCGAGAAGAGCCAGTCGAAGCGGAACTTCAGGTAGGCGGTGTGCTCGACCTTCATGAAGGTCACGTAATCGAACACCGCTGGCAACGAGATCGTGTAGAGCACGATGAGCGCCACGGCCGCCGTCATGAACATGACGCGGCGGATGCCTGGTCCTGCCGATGCGTAGAAGAGGTCGAAGCGGATCTCTTCTTCCTCCCGGATCACGAAGGCGGCGCCCCAGAGCACCAGCCAAATCCACAGCATCACACTGAGCTCGTTGGTCCATCCGATCGGGAAATTCAGCAGATAGCGAAAGACGATCTGCAGGATGAACGTGGCAAACATCAGCGCCATCATGGCGGCCAGCACGGCCTCCGCGAGGCGATAGAGTCGGCCGGCGATTTCGCGCGGATTGGCGTTCAAGATTGGTCCCTCACGGCGGCGGCGTGGCGGCGCCGGCTCCACGGTATTCACCCTGGAGCCGGATCGGTTCAGAGCGCGTTGATTTTCTCCAGCATGCCGGCCGGCCAGTCTTTCGCCAGGTCGGACGCCAGATACTGCTCTTGCACGTGCTTGCGGAAGGCGGCGACGTCTGGCTCATAGAGCTTCAGCCCCTTGCCTTTGAAAAACTCGACCAATTCCTTTTCCCGTGCCAGATGCTTGCCGGTCGAGAACTCGATTGCCGCGTCGGCCGCGGCCTGGAGCCGCCCCTGCTTGTCGGCTCCCATCTCGTCCCACACCTTCTTGGAGACGGCCAGAAGATCGAAGCCGACGAGATGCGACGTCAGCACGATCTGTGACATCACCTCGTAGAATTTCATGTTCTCGACATTCGGCAGCGGATTGTCCTGCCCGTCGATCGCACCGGTCTGCAGGCCTGTATAGACTTCGGCATAGGCCATCGGGGTCGGGTTGGCGCCCAGCGCCTTGCCGAGGAACTGCCAGGCGTCGCCGCCAGGCATCCTGAGCTTGACGCCGGCCAGGTCGGCCGGTGTCTTGACCTCCCTGTCGGGCTTGAGGCCCAACTGGCGCACACCGAAGTAGGTAGGCCCGAGCACCTTTATGCCGAGCTGGTCTTCAGTCATCTTCTTCAGCTCCGCGCCCGTCTCGCTTGCGAAGAATTTCCTCATATGGCCGGCGTCTCTGAACAGATAACCCGCGGTGACGATGGACCATGCCGGGATCTGCTTGGAGACGTCCTGCGGGGCGATGTTGCCCATTTCGAGGTTGCCGCGCTGCATGGCGACAAGCTCGGTCCCCTGCTTGAAGAGGTTGCCGCCGTAGTAGCCTTCGAAGGTGAAGTCGTCCTTGATGGCGTCGGCGAATTTTTTCATCATCTCGGCGCGGATGTCCTGCTCGGAGAACACCGCCGAGAAGCGCAGCTTCGGCTTGTCCTGCGCAAAGGCCGGAAAGGCCGCGGCGGCCGCTATGGCACCGGTGCCGACAAGAAACTGGCGTCGGTTTGCGTTGAAAGTCATATTATCCTCCCTGTTCTATTCCCTTGTTCCTGATTGCGTCAGTCGCCGCTCGCCGAATGCGGAACGGGCGTGTCGCCGAAGGCGTCGAATGCTGCCCGCATTCGATCGATGTCGGGCACGATGCCGGTGAAAAGCTCGAAGGCCCGCGCCGCCTGATGGACCGCCATGCTCTCGCCGCTCAGCGTGCGGCAGCCACGCCGCCGCGCCTCGGAGAGCAGCTCTGTCTCCAGAGGGAAGTAGACGATGTCGGCAACCCAGCAATCCGGCCTTAGCAGCGCTGGATGGAGGGGGATACCAGGCAGCTTGGCCATGCCGACCGGCGTCGCATTGACGATCCCGTCGACCCGCGCCGCTGCCGTGACGGAGTCGGAGGCAACCGTCACGCGGTTGGCGCCAAACCGAGACGTCAGCTCTGCGGCGAGCGCGGCCGCCTTGGCTTCCTCGATATCGAAGAGCCGCAACTGCCCGACGCCGCTTTCGAGAAGGGCTTGAGCAACCGCGGCGCCCGCTCCGCCTGCGCCAAGCAGCAAAACGGTATCGCGCTCCGCATTCGCCATCTCGAGCCGGAAGCTCTCTTTGAAACCCCAGAAGTCGGTGTTGTGCCCGATGCGGCGCCCGCCGCTGAAAACGACCGTGTTGACAGATCCGATCCTTTCCGCCGCCTCCGACAATTCGTCGAGCAGCGGAATGATCTCCTGCTTGTAGGGAAATGTGACGTTCAGCCCGTCGAAGCCGAAATGCTCGGCGAAGGCGAGTATGTCGTCCAGCCGCAGGGCGCCGTCGCCCATGTGATCGGCGTCGAGCAGGCGATAGATGTAGGCGATCCCTCGCGCCCTCCCCTCGGCTTCATGCATTGCCGGCGTTCGCGATAGCTGAATGCCACGCCCGATCAAGCCGACCAGAATGCGCCGCGGATCGGCGGCGGCATGCCGATCGGCCTCGAAGCTGGCGGAAACTGATGCCAATCCGACCTCCCGATGCCGCCATGCCACTGGCAAGGTCCTCCCGGCGTCACCAGAACTTTGTACCGTACGGTTAATTTCGTCAACAACTTTGTACGAAACGGTTAATTTGCAAACAACCCGCGCTAGGGTAACCCTGCGGTGGGAGAATTGGGCCTATCATGGACGAAAAACCGGCAAGCGGGCGAAGCGGCTGGAAGCAGGATCCGGCGGGCGTGCGCAAGAACATTCTTGCCGTGGCGATGACGGAGTTTGCCGCCAACGGCCTCTCGGGCGCGCGCATCGACGAGATCGCGGCCAAGACGAACACGTCGAAGCGCATGATTTACTATTATTTCGGCGACAAGGAGGGACTGTACGGCAAGGTTCTGGAAGAGGCCTACCGGGAGGTCCGCGCCGGCGAACAGGAACTCGAGCTTGAAGATCTGCCGCCGCTCGAAGCGCTGACGAGACTGGCCGAGTTCACTTTCGAACACCACAGCCGACATCCGGACTTCATCCGTATCGTCATGATCGAAAACATTCACCACGCCGAATATATGGGGCAGTCGGAGCTGATAAGCCTGCTCAATGCAGGCGCCATCCAGAAGCTGGAGGCGATCTGCCGGCGCGGCCGCGAAGCGGCCCTGTTTCGTGACGACGTGACGCCGCTCGAACTGCACTGGCACATCAGCGCGATGAGCTTCTTCAACGTCTCGAACCGTGCCACCTTCTCGCGCATTTTCGGCCACGATCTGTTTGACGCAAGAGGCCAGGATGCGTTAAAGCGGCATATGGTCGAAATGGTTGTCGGCCTCGCGCTCAAGCGGGACCGGCGACGACTTCGCTGAGTCCTAATGTCTGCGCGATGGTACGGCAGAATGCTACCAAAGCGAGTTCATCGCCGACAACGTACGTAGCGCCAAGATCGTCATCTCCCGGCGCCGGCCGCGTCGATGAGATCGCGGTGATCTCGGCCGAACGGTACAGCGCCCAGGCCGGGGCCGACGTCGTTCGCGACTATCTTCAGAATACGCACGCCAAGGACAGGGTCGATGTTCCCATGTGCGAGAACGACATCCTGGCCATTGGTGCGCTCGACGAAATCCGGGGCCAGTTTGGGCTGCGCGTGCCGCAGGGCATGGCCATTGTCGGTTTCGACAACTACGAGCTTGGCGGAGCTTACGCCTATGGCCTTGCCACTTACGCCCCGCACAGCTTCCTCCTTCATCACGGCGGTACCCCAACGTCGCGGGCCAGACACGAATGGTGTCTGGCCCCTTCGAGTTGGCGAGCTTGACCTCGTGGTCGCCGCCGCAAGCTTCCGCGCCAAGGCGGCGCCGATGTTGCCCCCCCAATAATTCCTATCTTCATGGGATGTCCTGTCGTGCGTAAACCGCCGCCACGTCAGACCGGCAGGCCAAGCTGCTTTCGCAGGCTCTTGTCGAATGCGGATGCGGGGACGAAGTGGCGCAGGACACTGACCTGGCGCGCCATTTTTCCCGCCGCATAGCGCCGCTTCGGCGTAGGGTCGGTCGCGGCCGCCAGAACGGTATTGGCGACCACTTCGGGCGTATCGCCTTTTTCCATCGCCTTCCGCACGGCTACGGCCATGCCGGCACGCGCGGCGTCATAGATGTCGAGCACCTGGTCAGGTCTGGCCAGATTGCCTTCGAACGACGTTTGGGTATAGGCCGGCTCGACCAATGCGACGCGAATTCCGAACGGCCGCAGTTCGTGGTCGAGCGATTCCGAATAGCCTTCAACGGCATGTTTGGTCGACGAATAAAGCGCGAAATAGGGAGCGGGGATGAATCCCTGCACCGAGCTCAGGTTCACGATCCTGCCCTTTCCCTGACGTCGCATGGTCGGCAGCACCGCGTTGGTCATTCGGATGACGCCGAAGACATTCACGTCGAACAAAGCCTGGGCCTGCGCGGTCGACGATTCTTCCGCGCCGCCAAGCAGGCCCAGGCCGGCATTGTTGACGAGCAGGTCGATGCGCCCCGCCTCGGCCAGCACCTCGTCGACCAGCTTAGCCACGGATGCGTCGTCGGTCACGTCGCAGGTTAGCATGGCAATGCAGTCGGATTTCTTGGAGACCGCGCGACGGCTGGTTCCGAACACGCGAAAGCCCGCACTCTGCAGGGCCTTGGCTGTCACTTGCCCGATGCCGGAGGATGCCCCTGTGACGATGGCGACGCCAGGATTGGTCTTATTCATGGAGATCACTTTCTTGGGGTTGGATTGGAGCAGCGAGAAGTCTGGAGCGAAAGCGTCAGTCGGGAGCGGCTCGACCGTTCGCGCCGTCTCCGTCCCAGCGCCGGAACAGCACGCTGGCATTGACGCCTCCGAAGCCGAAACCGTTGGCGATCGCGTAGTCCATCTCCATCGACCGGGCCTTGTTTGCCACGAAGTCTATTCCGTCGGCCGCCGGATCGGGCGCACTCAGATTGAGAGTCGGCGGTGCCACCTGATCCCTGAGCGCCAGGATCGTGAAGATCGCGCCAAGCCCGCCGGCCGCCCCGAGCAGGTGTCCGGTCGCCGACTTGGTTCCGCTGACGGCGATCGAGAAATCCGCGCCGAAGACGCTTTTGATCGCTTCGATTTCGCCCAGGTCGCCC
>NZ_RZSB01000869.1:0-2265 GCF_004023285.1 Mesorhizobium sp. M2A.F.Ca.ET.067.02.1.1 | reverse complement strand
AAGCGATCGTTTGCATCACGCGCGGCGGCCTGGTGCCGGCGGCGATCATCGCGCGCGAGCTCGGCATCCGCATCATCGAGACGGTGTGCGTCGCCTCCTATCATGACTACACCAGCCAGGGTCAGCTTCAGGTTCTCAAGGAGATTTCGCCGCCGCTGCTTGCCGACGACGGCGCCGGCGTGCTGATCATCGACGACCTGACCGATACCGGCAAGACAGCCGGTATCGTGCGCGCCATGATGCCGAAGGCGCATTTCGCGACCGTCTATGCCAAGCCGAAGGGCCGCCCGCTGGTCGACACATTCGTCACCGAGGTCAGCCAGGACACCTGGATCTACTTTCCCTGGGACATGGGCTTCACATACCAGAAGCCGATCGCGGACGATCATGTCGGCTGAACGGCCGTCATATTTTCCAGAGAATCTGCCTCAAAGGAGCGGCGTGTAGTCGAACCAATGAGCATGTCTACTTTGTAAGATTGACCTTTTCTGGCGGCATTTTCCCACGGAGTGAAGTTTTTTACTTTTAAAGCCCATAATTCGCCGTAAGATTCGTAAGGTGGCAAACGATTCTGGAGGCTGGGGCAGCTTCTTCCGATGTTGACGAGGCCGGCAACACACACCCAGATGGCCGAAAGAGTCCGGCGGCTCTTCGGCAAGGCGCCCTGCCGCCTGCAGGTTGCCGCTCTGCCCTGGCGTGAAAGCGAAGCCGGCGTCGAGATCATGCTGATCACCAGCCGCGACACCGGGCGCTGGGTGTTGCCCAAGGGCTGGCCGGAGGCCAGGGAACCACTTTGCAAGGCGGCCGCCCGTGAAGCAGGCGAGGAAGCCGGCTTGCGCGGCACCATCTCGCATCTTGAAGCCGGCCGTTATTTCTATGCCAAGGTCCTCGCCTCCGGCGAGGAAGTGCCCTGCGAAGTCCTGGTCTTTCCGCTGCATGTCGACCGCATTGCGGACCGCTGGAAAGAGAAGCGCGCCCGGACGCGCAAATGGGTTGGCGCCATCGAAGCAGTCCAAATGGTCCATGAACCGGACCTTTGCCAGATCATTGCCGGTTTTTGCGCCGCGCCGCACACTTTCATCTGATCGTCAGACGCGACCGAAATCATCGGAACTCAGCCGGGTCCAGCGATCGCCCGTCAATCCGCCGATAAAGATGTCGCCGGCGCGGACCGCTTCCGCGACCTCGGTGATGCGTGAGCGCACCATCGTGCCGCCGGCATAGCGGAAGAAGAGACGGTTGTAGCCGAAGAGGTGCGGCAGGAACCTGCTTTGTGTCTGCCCGGTTATGCCCACGCAGCCCATCTCCCGCGCAGCCGCGATAAGGCCGTCCAGCGTCGCGCCCCAGTGGGGTCCGGGCGCCTGGATCTGCAACAGGTTCGCGATGCCGCCAGCCTGCCCGTAGAAGGCATGGCAACCGACCATCTTGCCTGCTTCGTCGTAAGTCCCGCCGAAATGAAGTGGCCCGTCGGCCTGCTTTTCGGCCGCCAGCGCGAGCAGCCGCGGCAGTTCGCCATCCTTCCAGCTCGGTCGAAGAGCATAATCGGATATCAGTGCCGGCAGCCGCTCCGCAAACCGCGCGGCATCGATCCGCTCATGGTGGATCCGTCGCGACGATGAAGGCTGGACCGGCGGCTCGAGCCGTCTTCCTGCGAGAGCATCAAACGCCCGCCCGCAGGGGCCGAGCGCCAGCCGAGCCAGCCCGGGCCATTTACTCTGCAGCAAGGCGGCGGCCATGGCGCCCGGCCGAAAAACACAGGTCCATTCCAGACAATGCACCGGCAAGAGCTGATACTTCATCGGACGCGCGAAGGCCAAGGATGTCCGGTTGGCCGAATCGGTCAGATATAGATCGAACTCGCCCTGATGCAGGGCACGCAGCAATTGCGGCCCGGCCCAACCGTGATCGGTGCTGGAATCGGTCATGAAGGGACCGATGATGGCCGCATTCAATGCCCTTCCATTGAGCTCATAGCGGGCTTTCAAAACGCCCATGAACCCGCCGAGGCCGCCCTGCGGGTTTATCTGGACAAGGGCCTTGTTCTCACCGCCGTCAAGATAGAGCTTTCTCATATAGTCCGCCGTCCGCGCGACCGCGTGATCGCGAAGGCGGCGACGGCGGAACTTCGTCAGGAAGAGTGCCGCGACCCGCTCGAGATCTTCGGCGGCGAGCGGCCGTACCGAGCCATGGTCGGGCACCGACGGCGCCGGCGTCTTTCTCGACCCCCCATTTGCGGAGACCAAATCCATCATGAATGCCTATGCA
>NZ_RZSB01000868.1:0-2266 GCF_004023285.1 Mesorhizobium sp. M2A.F.Ca.ET.067.02.1.1 | reverse complement strand
GGCCTTGGCTGGGCGTGGTTTGCATGGATCAGCTGCGACACCTGCCAGGTCGACCAGTTCCATGTCGCCAAGGCCATGGTGCTGCTGATCGCGATGGCGACGACTGCAGTCTTGGCCTCCTCACTTGGCGGCGCGCTGTTCGCGACCTTCGCCATTCCTGTTGCCGTTTATGTCTACACCATTATGCATCTGTGGACGCCGATCGAAGCCACGATGGCGGCATTGCTCATCGCAGCACTTCCGTTCTTCGGCTATGTGGCGCGCCACCTCAATCAGGCCTCGTTGATGGTGCTGTCCTTCCGCTCGGAGAAGGACGCGCTCATTGCCGAGGTGGAGACGGCGAAATCGATGTCGGACGAAGCAAGGCGGCGCGCCGAGGACGCCAACCTTGCGAAATCGCGCTTTCTCGCCTCGATGAGCCACGAGCTCAGGACGCCGCTCAACGCCATCCTGGGCTTCTCCGAAGTGATGGCCAATGAAGTGCTGGGTCCGATGAACAATCCGACCTACCGCGACTATGCCCATGATGTGCACGAGTCCGGCCAGCATTTGCTCGACCTGATCAACGAGATCCTCGACCTGTCGCGCATCGAGGCCGGCCGCTACCAGCTCAACGAGGAGCCGGTGATGCTGGTGACCATCGTCGAGGACTGCTGCCACATGATGGAGTTGCGGGCCCGCAACAAGGACATCCGCATCGTCCAGGAGTTCGAGGAGACCTTGCCGCGCCTTTTTGCCGACGAGCGCGCGGTGCGTCAGATCACGCTCAACCTCCTGTCCAATTCGATCAAGTTCACCCCGTCCGGCGGCGAAGTGCGCGTGCGCGCCGGCTGGACCGCCGGCGGCGGCCAGTACGTTTCGGTCAAGGACAATGGTCCGGGCATACCGGAAGAAGAAATCCCGGTGGTGCTTTCCGCTTTCGGCCAGGGCTCGATCGCCATCAAGAGCGCAGAACAGGGAACCGGCCTCGGCCTGCCGATCGTGCAGGGCCTGCTCGCGATGCATAGCGGCACGTTCGAGCTTCATTCCAAGTTGCGTGAAGGCACGGAGGCGATTGCCATTTTCCCGCTGAGTCGGGTGATGGAGGAACTGCCTGCCCTGCCAACCAAGACGGTCGCCACGCGCGGCCGCCGCTGACGTCATCCGCGGCGTTATAGCCGGACAGCCATCGCCATACCCGAGCTGGTCAGCGCCGCGGCTTTGACGATGCCGGCAGCGAGAGCAGCCCCTACCCCTTCGCCATGGCTGATGCCGAAATCGAGCAGCGGCCGCAGTCCGAGCCTTTCGGCAGCCTTGGCATGGCCAGGCTCGGGCGACAGACCGGCAAGCAGACAATGATCGAGCGTGCCGGGGCTGGCCGCGTGCAGAACAGCGGCCGCGGCAGTCGCCACGAATCCGTCGAGCAAGACGGGAATCTTCTCCATGCGGGCCGCAAGAATAGCGCCGCAGATCGCCGCGAACTCGCGGCCGCCGACCCGTCGCAGGGCCTCCAGCGGATCGCCGAGGCCGGAACCATGGAACGCCAGCGCCCGGTCCACGACCTCGGCTTTTCGCGCCATCGTCGCCGCATCGGCGCCAGACCCCGGCCCGACCCAATCCACTCCATTGCCGCCGAACAACGCAGCGCAGAGCGCAGCCGCAATGGTCGAATTGCCAACCCCAAGATCACCTAGGCACAACAGGTCGGCGCCGCCGGCGACCGCCTCCATGCCGAAGGCCATGGTCGCGGCGCAGCCGCGTTCGTCGAGCGCTGCCTCCTCGGTGATGTCGCCTGTGGGGATATCCAATGCCAGGTCGAAGACTTTCAGGCCGAGATCGTTGGCGATGCAGACCTGGTTGATCGCGGCCCCGCCGGCGGCACAGAGCTCGACCTCATTGGCGGTCGCCGCCACACGCCGCGGCGAAATGCCGTGCCGCACCGCGCCGTGATTGCCGGCGAAGATCGCCACCAGCGGCCGGTTGATTGCCGGCGGCGCCCGCCCGCTCCAGGCGGCAATCCAGGCCGCGATGTCCTCGATGCGCCCGAGCGATTCGTTCGGCTTGTCCGCCTTGGCAAACAGCGCGCGGACACGCGCGGCCGCCGCGTCATCAGCAGGCGGCCGGGCCGCCAGGAGGCTTCGGAAGTCGTCGAAAGGCTTAGCAGGCATTTGCGTCGGTCGGTTCGTTGCGGAAATCGCAAGCGGCATAGCCGCCTTCTGCAGCCGGCACAACCGCCTGACGATGCCGCGAACGCGTTGCCTTGCGGCGCATTGCGGAGGGCTTGCAT
>NZ_RZSB01000867.1:0-2268 GCF_004023285.1 Mesorhizobium sp. M2A.F.Ca.ET.067.02.1.1 | reverse complement strand
TCCTTGCCGTCGAACTTGATGATGACGTCGCCGGCCTGGACCGTGCCATTGTCGACCGGCCCGCCCTTGATGACGCCGGCGACCAGCGCTCCCTTGGCGGTGGCCATGCCGAGGCTCTCGGCGATGTCGTCCGTCACCGGCTGGATGCGAACGCCCAGCCAGCCGCGCCGCGTCTCGCCATACTGGCGCAGCTGGTCGACGACGCCGGCTGCAAGCTGCGAGGGGATGGAGAAACCGATGCCGATCGAGCCGCCCGACGGCGAGATGATCGCCGTGTTGATGCCAATGACCTCGCCGGCGGCGTTGAACAGCGGACCGCCGGAATTGCCGCGGTTGATGGCGGCGTCGGTCTGGATGAAATCGTCATAGGGACCGGAATTGATGTCGCGGTTGCGCGCCGAGACGATGCCGACCGTCACCGTGCCGCCCAGGCCGAATGGGTTGCCGATCGCCATCACCCAGTCGCCGACTCGCATCTTGGTGGAATCGCCAAATTTCACCGCCGTCAGCTTGTGGCCCTTGGGGTCGACCTTCAGCACCGCGACGTCGGTCTTGGTGTCGGTGCCGACAAGCGTCGCCTTCAGCGTGATACCGTCGGAGAAGTTGACCTCGATGTCGTCGGCATCGGCGATGACATGGTTGTTGGTCACCACGATGCCCTGCTCGGCGTCGATGACGAAGCCGGAGCCGAGCGACTGCACTTTCTGCCCGCCACCGCCCTTGTCGCCGCCGCGGTTCTTGAAAAAATCGTCGAAGAAATCCTGGAATGGCGAGCCCTCGGGCAGTTGCGGCATCGGCACCGCGCCCGGTCCTTCCGTGCCCTTCACCGTCTGCGAGGTCGAGATGTTGACCACCGCGCCGAGCAGGCGCTCGGCGAGATCGGCGACCGAGGACGGTCCGTCGGAGGCGACCGTCGGCGTGACGAAGGACGGAACGGCAACAATGCCGACCGCGAATGCGGTGGCGCCGGCGAAGACCATACGCCGCGCCGCGCGCAACAGGGTGTCGGATATCATCATGGCCTCCAGGTGGTTCTGAAAAGGAAAGGCGCATCCGCAAAGGCGCCTGTCCGGTTCATGTTGGCAAGAAATACGGCACGTTTGCGGCTATAGCTATCGGCGCAAGATAAATCGTCAATCGCTACGGCACCAAGGAATATCATAAGCCGCGGACGAGCCAGACGATGCCGACACCGACGGCGATCGCAACCAGCCCGCCGATCCGCAGCACATTTTCCGGCATCGACAGCACCTCGGCCGCGAGCTTCCGGGCCAAAGCCGGAAACCCGCCATAGACCAGCCCTTCGATCACCAGGACCAGGCCGATTGCCGCCAGAAAATCCTGCACCGCCCGCTACTGGGCGGTGCCGGGTTGGGTCGCAGGCGCGGCGGGAGCCGTCGCAGGCGCGGCCGGTGGCGCGGAAGGGGCCGGGCCGGGCTTGCTGCCAGGATCGCGGAAGTAGCGGAAGAACTCGGACTCGGGCGAGAGCACCATCGTCGTTCCCGTGTTGTCCAGCGCCGTGCCGTAGGCGTTCATCGAGCGATAGAAGTCGAAGAAGGCGGGATCCCGCTTATAGGCGTCCGCGAAGGTCGCGCTGCGCTGCGCCTCGCCCTCACCGCGCAGGATTTCCGATTCCTTCTGCGCCTCGGCGACGATCTCGACGACCTCGCGGTCGGCCCGCGCCCTGATGCGCTGCGCCGCCTCGTTGCCGCGCGCCCTCAGGCGCTCGGCTTCAGCCAGACGCTCGGCCTTCATGCGGTCATAGGTCTGCTGCGAGACCTCCGCCGTCAGGTCGGTCCGGCGGATGCGCACATCCTCGATATCGAGGCCGAGCGAGGTCGCGTCGGGGCGAAGCTGATCGCGCACCTCGCGCATCATGTTGCCGCGCTCTTCCGAAAGAGCTGCCTCAAAGTCGCGCAGGCCGTAGACACGGCGCAGCGCCGCGTCGAGGCGCGTCCTCAGGCGGGCTTCGGCCAATTCCACCTGGCCGGACACAGCCGCGCGGAACGTGCGTGGATCCGAGATCCGGTAAGCGATGAAGGCATCGACCTCGTAGAACTTGCCGCCCGAGACCTGGACGCGGATGTTGTCGAGGTCGAAGCGCATCACGCGCTTCTCGACCATCTGCACGCTGTCGGCGTCGAAGAAGGCGAACGGCGCCTTGAAGTAGATGCCGGGCTCGTTCTTGACGTCGATGATCTCGCCGAACCGCAGCACGATCGCCTGCTGGCCGGCATTGACCACGAACACCGAGGAATAGAGCAGGAA
>NZ_RZSB01000866.1:0-2274 GCF_004023285.1 Mesorhizobium sp. M2A.F.Ca.ET.067.02.1.1 | reverse complement strand
GTTGGAGTTGGCGATGAGCACGCGCGGGGCATTGGAATGGGTCTTGAAGACGCCGACCGGCTTGCCGGACTGAACCAGCAGCGTCTCGTCCTCGCCCAGCATCTTCAGCGAAGCGACAATGCGGTCGAAATCGTTCCAGGTGCGCGCCGCCCGGCCGATGCCGCCATAGACGACCAGTTCGTTGGGGTTCTCGGCGACCTCCGGGTCGAGATTGTTCATCAGCATGCGCAGCGGCGCCTCAGTCGTCCAATAGCGGGCGTTGAGCTTGTCGCCGCGGGGCGCACGCACTTCGCGAATGTTGTGGCGCGGATCGTTCATCATTGTCCCTTTCGAGTAAGGCGGCGCGTCAGCGCCCAGCCCATTCAATGGCGGTTTCGAGAATGGTTTTCAGCGTGGCGCGGATCGGCGCGGCATAGCTTGGGTCGTAAGGCACCGGCCAGTTTTCCGGCGAACCCTTTTCGGCCGGCTCGCGCATATAGCCGCGGTTGGAGAGCTCCATCTGAAGCGCGTGGACGCCGTTCTCGGGCCGGCCGAAGCTTCTGGTGATCCAGCCGCCCTTGAAACGGCCGTTCACCACCCAGCTCTCGCCGGTCGCGGCAAGGATCTCGCTGACCTTTTGCTGCAGCGACGGATCGGTGCTCCTGCCGTCATTGGTGCCAAGGTTGAAGACCGGCAGCGTGCCTTCGAACAGGCGCGGCAGCACCGAGCGGATCGAATGGCAGTCATAGAGCACGATGTTCTCGTGCATGCCGCGCAGCCGGTCGATCTCGGCCTGCAGGGCGGCATGATACGGCACGAAATAGGTCTCGCGGCGCTGATCGATCTCGGACGGGGTCGGTTCGTCACCCATATTGTAGAGCGGATCGCCGTCGAACGTGTCCGTCGGGCAGAGCGTCGTCGTCGGCTGTCCGGGATAGAGCGAAACGCCGGAAGGATCACGGTTGACGTCGATGACCGTGCGCGAGATGGCGGTGTGCACGACGGTCGCGCCAAGGTCGGCGGCAAAATCATAGAGCTTGTCGATCCACCAGTCGCAGTCGCGCCGGCCGAGCCAGGTCGAGACCAGGCGAGAGTCCAGGCCTGCAAGATCGATGCCTGTGTGCGGGATCGAGACCAGCAGAGGCGCAGTGCCTTGGGTGACGGTAAGCCAGTTGGGCGAGGTCATGAGAGATCTCCCATCGCTGGAGTTGGAAAGCGTTCTCACGACGCAATCCCGGGCAGCTTCACAGCACCGGCCGCCTTCACCGCGGCGCCGCTGCGCACCATGGCGATCGCCTTTTCCATGTCGGGATGGAAATGCCGGTCATTGTCGAGATACGGCACCTCAGCGCGGACCAGCTTGCGCACCGCTTCGAGCGCCTCGCTCGAAGCCAGCGGCGCTTGGAAATCGCAGCCTTGCGCCGCGGCCAGCAATTCGATGCCGATGACGGCGGTCGCATTCTCGATCATGCCGAGCAGCCGGCGCGCGCCGTGCGCGGCCATCGAGACATGGTCTTCCTGGTTGGCCGAGGTTGGGATCGAATCGACGCTCGCCGGATAGGCCTTCTGCTTGTTTTCCGAAACAAGCGCTGCCGCCGTCACCTGCGGAATCATGAAACCGGAATTGAGCCCCGGCTTGGGCGTGAGGAAGGCCGGCATGCCCGACAGCGCCGGATCGACCAGCATGGCGATGCGCCGCTCCGACAGCGAGCCGATCTCGCAGACGGCCAGCGCGATCATGTCGGCGGCGAAGGCCACCGGCTCGGCATGGAAATTGCCGCCGGAGAGCGCGGTGTCGTCCTCGGCGAAGATCAGCGGATTGTCAGTGACGCCATTGGCCTCGGTCTCGAGCGTGTCGGCGGCCTTGCGCAGCACATCGAGCGCGGCGCCCATCACCTGCGGCTGACAGCGCAGGCAGTACGGATCCTGCACGCGCTCGTCGTCGACGCGATGCGATTCACGGATGGCACTGCCGGCCATGAGATTGCGCAAGGCATCCGCCGTCTCGATCTGGCCGCGATGCTTCCGCAAAAGATGGATGCGCGGATCGAAGGGAGCGTCGGAGCCCTTGGCTGCGTCCGTCGACAGCGCGCCGGCAACCAGCGCCGACTGGTAAAGCACCTCGGACTCGAACAGGCCGGCCAGCGCAAAAGCGGTCGAGAACTGCGTGCCGTTGAGCAGCGCCAGGCCTTCTTTGGCGCCGAGCGTCACCGGCTCCAGCCCATGCGAGACGAAGGCGACCTTGGCCGGGAAGCGGCCATGCGGGGTAAAACATTCGCCGACGCCGATCATGAC
>NZ_RZSB01000865.1:0-2277 GCF_004023285.1 Mesorhizobium sp. M2A.F.Ca.ET.067.02.1.1 | reverse complement strand
TCCCGCCGATCTTCGCGTCCTCGCTGCTGCTTTTGCCGGCAACCGTCGCGGGCTTCTCGCAGGCGACCAACCTGCCGGCCTGGGCAAGCACGATCCTCGCCTCGCTCGGCCACGGCCAGCCGCTCTACATGATCTTCTATGCGGGCATGATCGTCTTCTTCGCCTTCTTCTACACGGCGATCGTTTTCAACCCGAAGGACACGGCCGACCAGCTCAAGAAGCATTCCGGCTTCATCCCGGGTTATCGTCCAGGCGAACGCACCGCCGAATATATCGACTATGTTCTGACGCGTATCACCGTCATCGGCGCCATCTACCTGGTGCTGGTCTGTCTGCTGCCCGAGTTCCTGATTTCAGCGACTGGCGTACCTTTCTACCTCGGTGGCACATCGCTTCTGATCGTGGTCAGTGTCACGCTCGACACGGTGGCGCAGATTCAGGGTCACCTGATCGCGCATCAGTATGAGGGCCTGATCAAGAAGTCGAAGTTGCGTGGGGGGAAGAGGAGCAGATGAGGCTGATATTGCTTGGGCCGCCAGGGGCGGGCAAGGGGACGCAAGCACAAAGACTGGTAGAAAAACACCGCATCCCACAGCTCTCGACGGGGGACATGCTGCGTGCGGCCGTACAGGCCGGAACCGAGGTCGGCAAGCGTGCCAAGGCGGTGATGGATGCCGGCGAGCTTGTCTCGGACGCGATCGTCAATGCCATCGTCGCCGAGCGCATCGATCAGCCAGATTGCGCGAAGGGCTTCATCCTCGACGGCTATCCGCGCACGCTGGTCCAGGCGGACGCGGTCGACGCCATGCTTGCCGAGCGCGGCATCGCGCTCGACACAGTCATCGAGCTTGTCGTCGACGACAAGGCGCTGGTCGGACGAATCGTCAAACGCGCCGAGGATGCCAAGGTCGCCGGCCAGCCTGTTCGTAAGGACGACAACCCGGCGGTGTTCGAGGAACGCCTGCGCGAATATTACAAGAAGACGGCGCCGCTGACCGGCTACTACTACGCCAAAGGCAAGCTCAAGACCGTCGATGGCATGGCCAGTATCGATGCCGTGACCGACGAGATCGGCAAGGTGCTCGCGGCCGCGGCGAAGTGAGCCGGACCGGCAATTGAAGATTGCGCTTGGCGACAATTGAAGATTGCGCTTGACTGAAGTGGGTCGTTGGGGTATGGCGGCCCGTCTTCCTATCAGGCATGGACTTTGCTTGCCCTTGCGGGCAAGGCGTCCGCTTTGAACCAGGAAACTCCCGCAAGGGCCGGCCTCCACCGGACGCGGGGTAACTTGAACGCCGGCTCGTCCGGCCTACATGGAGAAAGAGCAGAAAATGGCTCGTATAGCCGGCGTCAACATTCCGACCAACAAGCGCGTCGTCATTGCGCTTCAGTACATTCACGGCATCGGCAAGAAGTTTGCCCAGGAGATCGTCGACAAGGTCGGCATCCCGGCGGACCGCCGCGTCAACCAGCTGACCGACGCGGAAGTGCTGCAGATTCGCGAGACGATCGACCGCGACTACCAGGTCGAAGGCGACCTGCGCCGCGAAGTCTCGATGAACATCAAGCGGCTCATGGACCTCGGCTGCTACCGCGGCCTGCGTCACCGCCGCTCGCTGCCGGTCCGCGGCCAGCGCACGCACACCAATGCGCGCACCCGCAAGGGCCCGGCCAAGGCGATCGCCGGCAAGAAGAAGTAATTGGGCGAATAGCGAGTAGTCATTAGCGAGTAGGGCTCTATTCGCTACTCACTATTCCCTACTCGCTTCTCAGGGTGGAGCCGCTGGCATTACGGCGGTGTAGAGATCAACTGAAAGGACTACCATGGCCAAGGAAGCCGCTCGTGTTCGCCGTCGCGAACGCAAGAACATCTCGTCGGGCGTTGCCCACGTCAATTCGACCTTCAACAACACCATGATCACCATCACCGACGCGCAGGGCAATTCGATTGCCTGGTCGTCAGCCGGTGCGCAAGGGTTCAAGGGTTCGCGCAAGTCGACCCCGTTCGCCGCCCAGATGGCTGCCGAGGACGTCGCCAAGAAAGCGCAGGAACACGGCATGCGCATGCTCGAGGTCGAGGTCTGCGGACCCGGCTCCGGTCGTGAATCGGCCCTTCGCGCGCTGCAGGCGGCCGGCTTCACCATTACCTCGATCCGCGACGTGACGCCGATCCCGCACAATGGCTGCCGTCCGCGCAAGAAGCGCCGCGTCTGATTTTAAGCGCCGCGCGAACGCCACGGCGTTCCTCCGCGGTTTTCCGTGTCGCCCGCCACCATC
>NZ_RZSB01000864.1:0-2279 GCF_004023285.1 Mesorhizobium sp. M2A.F.Ca.ET.067.02.1.1 | reverse complement strand
GTCGCGCAGCCGCGCCCTGACCAAGGGCAGCCGCTGGTCGCTGTTCGGCCTGTTCCTCATTCTCATCATCATCGCGATGATCATCCAGTGGGGAATTTTGCTCGTTCTCGTGCTGTTCGGCGGCCTCATCGCCGAGATCGGCGCCGCGCTGGTGCAGACCGTGGTGTCGATGGTGCTCTCGATCGCCACCGCGGTGAGCTACGTCGAGCTGCGTCAGGCGAAGGAAGGCGCAAGCATCGACGAACTGGCGGAGATTTTCTCGTAGCGGCCGGCACCGTCGAGGAGCGACAGCCGCCTAGTGACAACAGCAACAGTCCGCCTGCACGCTCGTCCGGCACAGGCACGATGACGTGATCGGCACGTCCGCCTTCACAAGCGCCGTCGCCAGCTTCGCCTGCAGCCCCGGCAACTCGTCTTTCTCGCCGCGCCGCTTGAGGCATTCGACCAGTCCGTGCAGCGCCCAGACATTGTCCGGGTGCTGGGCGCAGCGCTGCACGGCGCCGCTCAAGCCAAGATCGTCGCGATAGACCTGTTCCGCCTCCGTCGCGTGGCCTTGATCCAGCAGCAGCGCCGCCAGCGCGTGGCGCGGCGGATGCATCCAGGCCCACGGCTCGGTGTAGGACAGATTGTCGTCAAGCTCGACCGCGCGCCGCAGATGACCATAGGCCTCGTCGTGCCTGCCCTGATGATAGGTGAGCTCGCCGTCAAGCAGCGCCGCGCCCACTGCGAGCGAGGTTTTTGTAGGGTTGCTGAGGAAGCGGCGCTCCGGCGGAATGTTTTCGATTTGCCGGTTAAACAAATCGCGATGATGTTCGGCGGAGGCGAAGTCGCGCAGCGTCGCATGCGCCACGCCCTTGGCGTAGTGCTGGAGCGCGGTGGTCACCACATAGAGGCCGGGCTCGCTATTCATCGGATCGTCGATGATCTCGCGCCAGCGCCCGAAGCGCACCTGAACATGCGATTTCATCGCGTGATAGCCTTCGACCGTCTGCGTCAGCTTCGGCCGGTCGGGGATGCTGACGACGTCGCGCGTCACTAGGCTGCGCACCTTGTCGGCCGCCCACAGGGCAGGGCGGTACTGGCCAAGCAACATGCAGGTGAACATCATCAGATGCAGGTCGTGGCAGCAGCCAAGCAGGTAATAGGTCGGCTCGCGGGCATAGGCGAGGTAGAGGTCGTTGGCGCGCACCGCCTTCTCGCTGGCAATCTTGGACTTCTCATATTCGCCGCACAGCACGTAAATGTGCCCCGGCATATGGTTCATATGGCCGGCATCCGGGCACATCGCGCCCAGCCGCTCCGCCGAGCGCATGCCGCGTTCGGGCTGCGTCGACATTTCAAGCAGGTGGATATGCAGATGCAGGGCCGCCGGGTGCGGCGCCGCGCCTGTCTGGTCCGACAGCCGGATCGAGCGCTCGCAAATCTCAAGCGCCTCGATAACATCGGAATTCGGCGCCGGCGCGCCGGTCTTGAGGTTCCACAGGCGCCGCACCGTGCGCATCATCAGAGCCTCGACGGTCAGCGCCATCACGTCATGGTCGTCGGGATAGTCGCGATAAACCTCACGCATCGCGGCGGCATAGGCGTCGTCCCACTTTTCGAATTCGGCGACGCTCACGCCCTGCGGCTGCTGGAAGCGGGCGCTGAGCGCTTCGATCAGCCGCCGCTCGACCGGGCTCGCGCTCGCTGCATTGGCCTGCGCCAGCCGCACATGCTCGAAACAGCGCCTGGCGGCATGATCGGCCTCGGCCTTGCCATGCTCTTTCCAGGTAAGATTGTAGAAGGGCCCGGCGGCATAGGCGATGCCCCAATGCGCGAAGGCGCAGCCGGGATCGCGCTCCAGCGCCTTCTCGAAGCATTTGATGCCTTCCTCGTGGTTGAAGCCGTAGCACCAGTTCAGCCCGATATCGAACCAGCGCTGCGTCTCGTCCGAGGAGGTGGAAATGGGGCGGCGATAGGTGCCGAGGTCGAAGTGATCCATGCCTTGCTGCTTCTCGTATTTCGCGCCGGCGAAAGCCGACCGAGCGCGCAATCTGTGCCGAAAGGCGGCTGATTGGCAAATGACAAACGACCGGCGCGACCCAACCGAGCCATGCCGGCTGTTTCGGCCCCGGAGGTTCAGCTCTCCAGCCACACCTTTTCGAAATGCTGCTCGAGCGCCTGGTGCTGTTCGCAGCCCTGCACGCCCTTGCGATAGGTGCGGTAGACTGAGCGCCAGTAGGGCTGGATGATGATGCCTGAGTCGCGCAGATTGGCCTCGATCTTGGCCATGATCTCCT
>NZ_RZSB01000863.1:0-2281 GCF_004023285.1 Mesorhizobium sp. M2A.F.Ca.ET.067.02.1.1 | reverse complement strand
CGCGGCTGAATTGAGCTTGAGGGCGTCTATATTGGCATTGCCACCGGCATCGCGCTTCAGCGCGGCGCTCAACTGCGCCGTCTCGCCCAGCATGCCGCGCACCGCCGCCGGCAAGGCCGAAGACGCGACCTCGGCCTTCATATTGAGGTCGACGGCGCCATCGCCCAGCGATACCCGGCCGGAGACCTGGCTGTTGAGCGCATCGCTGGTCAGCGAGCCGCTGTCGAGGGCGACGGAATCGGGAGCCAGGCGGCCATTGACCTTGGCGACCACCTTGCCGGCGATCAGCGGTGCGATCAACGGATTGTCGAGGCCGATCCTGTCCAGCGAGACCGTGCCGGAGACCGGGCCTGCCCGTCCCTTGAGGTCGAAGGCATCCGAATGCAGCGCCAGGGTGAGACCATCCACCTTCCCCTGGCTGGCGACGATGGACGGCAGGATGGCGGACACATCGAGCCGCGCTTGCGTGCTTTCGCCCGCCATCTTTGCCGACAAGGACTGGGCTTCGACCTTGACCGGGCTGTCGGCGCGGCCGAGCGTCAACGGCAGGCTGGGCCCCGATGATAAAAGGTCGAGGGAGAAGTCGCTGGCGCCGTTGGGATTGAGGGTGCCGGCGGCCTTGCCTGAAATCTTGTCGCCCGAAAGCGTGGCGTGGTCCAGGGCGACGCCGCCCGCCAGCGTGTAGCTGCCAGCAGCGTCCAGATTCAGCGGCCCGAGCCCCGCCTGCCGGGTCTGGCTGGTCTCGGCGCCCGCCACCTTGGCGTTGAACTGGATGTCGGGGTTGGACGATGGACCCGTGACGTGCGCGGTGCCCTCAAGCGTTCCGGCCCCGTCGAGGCCGGCCACGAAATCATTGCCGAGCGCCAGCGGCAGGTTGGCGAGATTGGCCATCACGTCCAGGGTCTCACCGGCGCTGCCGGAAACCGTCGCCGAGCCGCCGCCGAGGTTGAGCGCGAGCTTATCGATTGTCGTCACCCCATTGGCGACGGAAAGGCTGGATGGCTCGGCGATGGCCGCCTTGATGCCGCGCACTGTCGCCTCGCCGGACGTGATTTCCACGCTTGTCGTGCCGTCGGCGATCTTAACCCGCCCCGTGGCGGTGGCCGGAATGCCGGACGCCGTGGCGCCGCCGGTAAAGTTGGTCCAGTCGCCATCGCGCTTCAAATCGATGCCGATGCCGCTGATGACCGTGCCGCCGGAGGTCACATTGTCGGCCTTGATCGTGCCCGAGATCGCCGGCCCCTTTAGATAGTTGGCGATCAGCGCGTTGACGGTGATGGCTTTTGCCGCCAGGTCGCCACGCGCGATCGAGGTGCTGGCCGCATTGATGGTGACGGTCGGCGCCTCGCCCTCCTTGGCAAAGTCGATCGTGCCGTTGATGTCGCCTGTGGCGGTCTGGTTTGCCAGCGCGGCGAGCGGCCCGATATCGGGCACGGCAAGCGTCAGCGTGCCGAGCGGCAGGAACTTGTCGTCGAGCGCGAGATCGCCCGACACCTTGTTGTCGCCGAGCGCCAGGCTGAGCCCTTTGATCGAGCGCTTGCCGTCGACGGTCACCAGCGAAGCCTCGATGTCGAGTGGTTGCCCCTCGGCATTCCCGGTCAGCGAGACGTCGGCGGTCGGATTGGCGACATCGGCCTTGCCCTTGGCCGAGAGCTTGATGTCCTTCACGGTGCGGCCCGCCGCCGTCAGGCTGGCGCTGTCTGCCGACACTGTGAAATCCGGCGCCAGACGCGGACCGCTTGCCGTCAGCGCGAAATTGACTCCGCCCTCAAGCGGTGTGCCGGCAAGCGACGACAGCGGCGAGACGTCGCCCAACGTGCCCTTGACGCTGGCCTGGAGGTCCGATCCCTGCATGCTGCCGGTGCCGCTGGCGCTGAGCGAGCCGGAGCTGATCTCCAGCGAGTTGGCGGCGAACGCGCCTTGCGGATCGCGCGTGGCGCTGGCCGAGAATTGCACCCGCTCGCCGAGCAGCGAGCTGATCTGCGGCGGCAATGCCTTGGAGTCGGCGTCGGCATTCATCTTCAGCGTCATCGACAGGTCGGCCAGCGCCACATTTGCCGTCAGCCCGGCATTGAGCGCATCGCTGCTCAAGGTGCCCTTGTCGATGGTCACGGTCTCGCGGCTGATCGTGCCGGAGAGATCCGCCGCGAGCTTGCCGGTCACCAGCGGCGCCAGCGTGGCGACGTCGGTCTTCAGCCCGGCGGCGGCGAGCTTGATGCTGAGCGGTCCGCTGCGGTTTTCGATGTCAAAGCCATCGGAATGGATCGCGCCGGTAATATTG
>NZ_RZSB01000862.1:0-2283 GCF_004023285.1 Mesorhizobium sp. M2A.F.Ca.ET.067.02.1.1 | reverse complement strand
GCATAAAGAAAATGCCGGGCAGGGGATTAAATTCCCTACATGCTCCGTAAACAGGGCATGAAACGATCTATGGCACGCTTCGATATTGTCGGGCAGTTGGGCTCGCTGCGGCGCTATGCGCGCTCGCTGACGCGCGACAGCACTGATGCCGAGGATCTCGTCCATGACGCGCTGGTGCGCGCCTATGAGCGGCGCGCGACCTTTCGCTCGGGCGGTAATCTGCGCGCCTGGCTCTTGGCGATCGTGCACAACATCTTCATCGACCGCATGCGCTCGCGCCGCTCCGAGACGGCGCGCATCGAACAGGCCGGCCTGGTCGCCGACCAGAGCGTGCCGGCCTCGCAGGATCATTCCGTGCGCCTGTCGCAGGTCCGGGAAGCGTTTCTTTCGCTCCCCGAGGAACAGCGCTCCGCGCTCCATCTCGTCGCCATCGAAGGAATTTCCTATCAGCAGGCCGCCGAAGTCATCGGCGTGCCGCTCGGAACCTTGATGTCGCGCATCGGCCGCGCGCGCGCCGCGCTGCGCGAGATGGAGGAGGGCGCGCCGCAGAAAGCCAGGCCGCATCTCAGGATCGTGGGAGACGATCAATGACCGCCATTGTCGACCCCGTAACCGATGCCGATCTCGACGCCTATGTAGACGACCAGCTGGATGTCGCCCGCCGCATCGAGGTCGAGGCGCACCTCGCCGCGCGCCCGGAAGCGGCGGCGCGCGTGATGTCGGATCTGCGGACGCGCGACGAACTGCGCGTCGCGCTTGCCGGTCCTGTCGGCACGGCGCGTCCGGCCACGACCGAAGCGGCGCGGCGGCTGGAAAGGGCCCTTGCCAGGGGTCGGATGCTTTTCGTGCTGCAGCGCGCAGCGGCCGCGGCCGTGCTGGTCGCGGCGGGTTGGCTTGCCAACGGCATCTTTGGGCCGATCGCGGTGACCAAGGTGGTCGCCTCGACGCAGCCGCCGGCCTATGTTGAGGATGCGGTGAGAGCGCACCGGACGACCTTGATGCGCGAGACAATGCCGTCGCAGCGGGAAGCGCCGGGCTATGATGCCGACGAGATCCGCGCGGCCACCGCAATCGTCATGCCGTCGCTGCCCGACGACTGGAAGATCCGCGACGTCCAGGTCTATCCCTCTCAATTCGGGCCGAGCGTCGAGATGGCGGTCCAGACCGAGGACCTCGGCCTTGTCTCGCTGTTCGCCATCAGGCCGGGCACGTTCGACGTCGTGAAGCCCACGGTCGCGCCCGCGGACGACATCTCAACCGCCTATTTCCAGATCGGCGAGGTCGCCTATGCGGTGGTCGGGCGCGGCGACGCCGGCAGCCTCGATCGTGCCGCCGAGAAACTCGCCAGAACTCTCTACTGAGAACCAAGGAGAACCAAATGAACAGCCCCAATCTGGGATACCGAATGGGCACCGGCGTCCAGGCCGGAGCCGTCTATGACGAGGGCCTGCGCAAGCACATGCTGCGCGTCTACAACTATATGGGCCTCGGCCTCGTCGTCACCGGCCTCGTCGCCTTCTTCGTGGCCTCGACGCCGGCGCTCTACGTGCCGATCTTCTCCAGCCCGCTGAAATGGGTGGTGATGCTGGCGCCGCTCGCCTTCGTCATGCTCTTCTCGTTCAAGATGCAGACCGTGTCCGCGGCGAGCGCGCAGACGATGTTCTGGGCCTTCTGCGCCGTCATGGGCCTGTCGCTCGCCTCGGTGTTCCTGGTCTTCACCTCGACCAGCATCGCGCGCACCTTCTTCATCGCCGCCACGATGTTCGGCGCCACCAGCCTTTACGGCTATACGACAAGGCGCGACCTGACGCAGTTCTCGTCCTTCCTGATCATGGGGCTGATCGGCGTGGTGATCGCAAGCGTGGTCAACCTGTTCCTCGGCTCGACCGCGCTGCAATTCGCCATCTCGGTGATCGGCATCGCCGTCTTCGTTGGCCTCACCGCCTGGGACACGCAGACCATCAAGGAGCAGTATGCGGAGAATTTCGATGCGGAATCGCAGCAGAAGCTCGCCGTCTTCGGCGCCTTCTCGCTCTATCTGAACTTCATCAACATCTTTCAGCTGCTCCTGAATTTCACCGGCGAGCGCGAATAGCCCGGGCCGTAGCAGGCAACACTGCTGACCTCGGCGCGGCCGGAGGGAAACCTCCGGCCATTTTTGTCGACCGCGCCCAAAGCGTCCACGACCAAGGTGGATCTGCCTGCCGTGCTTGAGTTCACGCGCGCCCGTTTGCTAGCCTGCCGGCCCAACCAGCCAGCCAAGAGGACGCAATGGAACAGGTG
>NZ_RZSB01000861.1:0-2286 GCF_004023285.1 Mesorhizobium sp. M2A.F.Ca.ET.067.02.1.1 | reverse complement strand
GCCGACGAGGATCGCCTTGACGCCGATGTCGGTCAGGTAGAAATCGAGCTCGTCGGCCCGGTAGGCCGGATTGAGCGGCGCGGTGGACGCGGCCGCCGCCACAGCGATGAAGGCCGTCGCCATTTCCGGGCCGTTCGGCAGCACGATGGCGACGCGGTCGCCACGGCCGATGCCCAGCGCGTTGAGCCGCGCCACCGTATCGCGGATCAGCTTGCGCAATCCGCCATGCGAGAGGGCCGTCCGTTCGGGCGCGGCGATGGCCGGCGCGTCATCGGCGCCGGAGGCAAGACGATGGGCGAGATCGGTGGCGTTTTCGCTGTTTGTCATGGTTCCAGACTATGTTTCGAACGATCGGCCGATGTCCAGCGCTGCTCAATATCCGAGCGCCAGGCCGTCCTTGCGCGGATCGGACGCGCCGGTCAGCGTGCCCTTTTCCCAGTCGATCAGCACCGCCTGTCCGCCGCCCAGCGGGTGATCGGGCTCCACGACACGATGACCACGCCGGCGCAGGCCTTCAACGGCATCGGGATGCACGCTGCGCTCGGCCTCGACGACGTCGTGGTTGTAGAAGACGCGGGCCGCGTCGATCGCCTGCTGCGGGTCCATGCCGAAGTCGATCATGTTGGTCACGAGATGCACATGGCCGAAAGGCTGGTAGCCGCCGCCCATGACGCCGAACGGCATCATAGCGCGGCCGTTCCTCGTCATCATACCCGGCATGATCGTGTGCATCGGCCGCTTGCCTGGCGCTATCGCGTTCGGGTGCTTCGGATCGAGGCGGAAGCTGGAACCACGGTTCTGCAACACGACGCCGGTCTTCGGGCCGACGACGCCGCTGCCGAAGGAATAATAGGTCGAGTTGATGAAGCTGACCGCGTTGCGGTCGCGGTCGACGACGCTGATATAGACCGTGTCGCTGCCGGGAAGATCGAGACGCGGCAGATGGGTCATGGCGCGCTCGGAATCGATCGCGGCGCGCAAGCTGTCGGCATAGGCGCCGGAAAGTAGCGCCTGGACCGGCACATCGACATGATCCTGGTCGGCGAAAAACGCATCGCGATCCTGATAGGCCAGGCGCCCCGCCTCGATCTCAAGATGCAGACGCTCGGCACCCTCGGGATCGAGCTTGCCGAGGTCGAAGCCCGAAAGCACGTTCAGCATCAGAAGCGCGGTCAGGCCCTGGTTGTTGGGCGGCATCTGGTGGATGTCGTGGCCGCGATAGGAGGTGCTGACCGGGGTGCGGTAATCGCCCTTGGTCGCGGCGAAGTCTTCCAGCGTATGCAGGCCGCCAAGCGCACGAAGGCGTCCGACCAGATCGTCCGCGACAGCGCCTTGATAGAAACCGGTGCGGCCCTTTTTCGCGATGATGCGCAACGTCTCCGCCAGCTCCGGCTGGCGATGGATGTCCCCCGCCTTCGGGGGCCTGCCGCCGGGCAGGAAGATGCGCGTCGCCACCTCGTCGGCCGACAGGTCGGTCTCGGGATCTTCCCAGTCGAAGGCGACACGGTCGTGCACGACATAGCCTTCTTCCGCATAGTGAATGGCCGGAGCGAGCGCATCGGCCAAACCCCGGCGGCCGTGGTCCTCCAGCAGCCGGCACCAGGCATCGACGGCGCCTGGAACGGTGACCGCGTGCGGACCGTGCAGCGGCAGTTCGCTGAAGCCCTTGTCCCGATACCAGTCGACGGTCGCGGCGGCGGGTGCGCGGCCAGAGCCGTTGAAGGCGATCACCTCGCCCTGCCCCTTCGGGCAATAGAGCACAAAGCAGTCGCCGCCGATGCCCGTCGATTGCGGCTCGACCACCGCCTGGACCGCGGCCGCGCAGACGGCGGCGTCCATGGCATTGCCGCCGGCGCGCCGCATGTCGATCGCGGCAAGGGTGGCAAGCGGATGCGAGGTCGCGGCCATCGCCTCGGTGGCGCGGACCGGCGAGCGGCCGGGAAACTGGAAGTCACGCATGCTGGTTCTGGTATCCTATATCAACGTCCGCGGCCGAAAAGCTGGGCGGCGGACAACAAGACGATCGATAGCACGATCAGGCAAGTCGAAATGGCGGCGATCGTCGGATCGATCTGGTCGCGCAGCGCATTGAACATGCGCCGCGTCAGCGTCGTGGTCTCGCCGCCCGAGATGAACAACGATACCACCACCTCGTCGAAGGAGGTGATGAAGGCAAACAGCGCGCCCGAGACGATCGAGAATCTTATTTGCGGCATCGTCACCTGGAAGAAGGCGGAGAAGCGGCCGGCGCCGAGGCTGCGCGCCACCATCTCCTGGTTCATGTCG
>NZ_RZSB01000860.1:0-2295 GCF_004023285.1 Mesorhizobium sp. M2A.F.Ca.ET.067.02.1.1 | reverse complement strand
CTCCCCAAGAAAGAAGACGGGAGACCGCGGAACTAGGCGAGCCGAGAAAGCGCGTCATCCGGTTCGACAAAAGGCGCGTTATTCTCGTTATCGCCGCGGGGATATTGGTATGACCGGCCCGATGCGGTGCTTGCTGCGCGTGGTTAGATCGCCACGGACAGCGGCAGGCTCGAAGATCTAGTTCCTCGGTGCCAATGCTTGCCGATAGCGAGTCCACCAGGAGACGATGCGGACATGCAGCGGCCGATCCCTCGGATGTAGCCGCCAGGTAATCGCAGGAAGCCTGTCGGCTTACGCTTATTAGCTGCGACGGGCTTTTTGTATTCGCTTTGGCAGTTGGACAGCGGAGCGCCGGGTGCGTACCGGCCAGCTACGGGAACAGGCAGCTCCCGCGCTCGACGGCGGCAGCGCTGGCGGCAGGTTAGCATGCCTTCGCGAATCGGGCTATTCGGCCATCGGAAGCCCACGCTCACCGCCGGCACCTTTTTCGGTCAATCCCATCTTGTTGATAAGCCATGGCATTGTCAGGCCCTGCACAAAGATCGAGAACGCCACCACGGCAAAGGCCGTGACGATGATCGCCGCGCGCTCCGCTATGTCGTGGGGCAACGCGAGAGCGAGCGCCAGGGCCAGGGAGCCGCGCAGCCCGCCCCAGACCAGAACATGCTGATACTTGATATCCACCTTTATTGAGGTTGGTTTGAGCACAGCACACAGGGGATAAATAGCCAGAACCCTGCCGAGGAGGACGAGGACGATCGCAACCACCGAACTGCCCGCGAAGATGCCGAGAGGCTGATGCGCCTCGTGGCTGCCTATCAGAATGAACACAATCGAATTGGCAAGGAAGGCGGCATATCCCCAGAAAGCTAGCACATGGCCCCGTGCATTGGCCGATATCGCACCTTTCCAGCCGACATTGCCAACCAGCAGGCCTGAGGTGAGCGTCGCGAGTACGCCCGACATCCCGAATTTCTCGGCGATCAAAAAGGATCCATATGCTGCGATCGTCGTCAGAGTAATCTCCACTAGGTGATCCTCGGTCCGCCCGGCGATGAGAAGTAGCACCGCCGCGACGGACGCTCCGATGACGATGCCACCTGCAACAATCCAGACAAAAGATGAGGTGATGGCTACAGGCGTGGCGCTGGCGCCCGAAGCAACCGCCACCAAAATTGCGAAGCCGACCGCGGCCGCGCCGTCGTTTAGCAGGCTTTCTGACTCGACCAGCAGGCCGAGGCGAGGCTGAACTTTCATTTCCTTGAACGCAGCCAGGACCGAGACTGGGTCGGTCGCCGCGATCAATACGCCGAAGAGGCCTGCACCCGCCCAACTCCATCCGAGCAGCCAATGCATGCCGAGTGCCACGACAGCCGCCGCGATCGCCACCCCCGGAAAGGCCAGCAAGACAGTGACCGGGAGGTTGACGCGGAAATGACGCCATTCGATCTCAAGTGCCGCCTGAAAGATCAGCGGCGGCAGGAACACCGTGAAGATTAGCTCCCGGCTGAGAGGAAGCTCGGCTACACCTGGAACAAAGCTGAGCGCTATCCCGGCCGCCACAAGGCCAACGCTATAAGGTAGGCGCATACGCCTAGAGACCATGGCGACGAGTGAAGCCGTCAGGAGTATGAGTCCGAGCGTCGGAATGGAGAGTTCGCTCATTCCGAATTATGGCTAGGTGGGGAAGGATTCGGCAAGCAAAAGCCCGTCCAGACAAATGTGATGGCGCCAACTTCTGTCAGTCAGCATATCGCAGTGCCCTGCTCCTCACACAAAGATTGTTGAACGGGTGCTCCCAGGCGATTAGAAAACAGCTGCGTGCTCAACCTGAGGGCTTCGGATGACATACCGAGGGCCTGTCCTGATGACGCCTTGGCGCAACACGATCACTTAAGCGATAAAGCTGCGCGAGCCAATTTCGGTCTCACCTCGGCGACTTCCTGAAGCTAATGATCCGCTGGGCGGCCGCTTAGCCGACTTCCAAGTCATAGCCCGGCATCGTGCTTACGGAAGCCGGCAAGATCCTGCAAAGCTACGCTATGGCCCTGCTTGAGCAGGCCGCGCGTGCCGAGACGGAACTGGCGGCGCTGCGCTCGAACCCGCGTGGCACGATCGTGCTCGGAATGCCGCCCTCGGTCGGCGTCGTGCTGACGGCGCCCCTGGTGCAGAATTTCCGCGCCCAGTTCCCGCAGGTAAGCCTGAGGGTGATCGAAGGCTTCAGCGGCCATCTGCTCGAATGGCTGGTGATGGGCAAGATCGACGTCGCTGTCCTGTACAACGCGCCGAGGATGA
>NZ_RZSB01000085.1:0-12582 GCF_004023285.1 Mesorhizobium sp. M2A.F.Ca.ET.067.02.1.1 | reverse complement strand
GGGCATAGAAGCGCCGCATGTTCTGCGACGGGTCGATGCGGCGAAGATAAACCGGGCCTGCCTCCTTGTTCTCCATGGCCGGGGTCTCGCTTGCTTCGAAAGCGACGTCCAACGAGTTCTTTGAATCGAACCGGCTCGACCGATTCAGTGCGGTCATGGGTCGGCAGCGCGCGCATTATTTCGCAGTGCTCTTGCGAAGGGACCCTCTTTACAGGCTCCTACTGTAGTCCCTGCAAACGGCCGCGAGGAGGCTAAATTCACGTCGCGATTGTTCAGGCCGAAGGCCCCGGCAATTGCTCGCATAAGGCACAGCTCCCATCACCGGGTCTCAAGCAGGGCAAGTCAGCCAGCGCCCTTTAAGGATCAATTTTTGACACTTTACTTTGTGCAACCCGCCTTGCAATCATGCCAGGTGAGTCTGAACGGAGGAAAAATCGAGCACAAATAAACCGGCGCGGAGGCCGGCTTTTCCAGGGAATAGGCTACAGGAGTTGGCGCTCCTGATCTCGCCCGAAGATTTTGCGAGACCGTAGCCCGACCTTCCCGGCATTGCAAGAGAAATTGCGCTTCCGCGCCACGGCTTTGCACGACCTGGCGAAGGGAAAGAAATGGATCTCTATTCAACGTTGAGCCTATGGCTCACGAACATTCGGTCATTGGCCGAGCTGGACGATTTTTGCCGCCAAATATGGAAGCTCTACGGCGAGGAGTCCCTGGGCGAGGATGAAGCGGAACGGCTTTGCGAGAAGGCTAATCAGCAACGCTCCGATCTCAAAAAGGCACGTGCCGGTGGGGCAGCACTGCCTCGCTCCTGTTATCCGCAACGGCCTCGCAGCGAGCGAAGCCGGCGCGAGGCTGCCCGCGGCCACCGAGATCCTGTGCGGTGGTGCGCAAGCGGCGTCTCGCCCGCATGCAGGCTGTCCGGCCCGAGTTCGCCGGCGCGTTCACCGAAGGGGAGAGCGCGGCGCTCTATATCGTCATGTGCGACTGCCGGCAGCATGGCAGATGCGACCGATCGGTGAAGGAAATCGGCGATCGCGCCGGCGTCGGGGCGACCACGGTTCGCAATGCGCTGCGCAAAGCAAGCAGGCTCGGTCTGCTGCGCGTCACCGAGCGCAGGCAATGGCGAGCCAGGAACCTCACCAATCACATTGTCGTCGTGCATCGGCGTCAAATCGCCTGGATTGCGAAATTTCGGCCCAATCTCGGCCTGAAACTTTATCCGACTGCCTTCAAAAAAGCGGCGTCCACAGGAAGCTCCCGCAATAATCAGAGCGGACGACCATTCGGCAGCCGATTCGACTGGCCGCCGGATGGGCCGAAGCCATTCCCTAGTCACGCATTGCCGACCGGCTGACGCCTTAGTCGCCAAAACACGCTTGCCGCGGAACCCCTAAAGGCGGCCCGAGGCTGTTTGAAAAACAGCCCTTGCGATCGGCTGCGCCATATCAGGCCGGTTTATGCTTGCTCTCGGGTTCCTGAAACAAAAAGGTCGCCGGGTCGCGACCGAGCGCATCGCCGACGGCGGCGATCGTATCGACACTGATATTGCCAGCCGCGCGCTCAAGCTTGGTGAAGGTGATCTCCGACACGCCCAGGAGCTCCGCCATTTGATAGCGGACCAGGTTGCGGCGCTTACGCTCGCTGTCGATGATGGCGGCGAGGCGCGCGCGGATCGATTTTTCGGTGAGCTTGTGCGCCCAGGGTTCCAGCTCGGCGCCGCCGACCAGAAGTGTCGCGATCGACACCTCGAGCGCCTGGGCCATCTGCTCGACCGTGCGCAGCGTCACGTTGTTTCGTTTTCTCGTGGTGCGAATATAGGTGCGGTATGCCAGCCCTTGACCAGGCGACGTCTTGAACAGTTCCGCCATCTGTTGATGGCGAAGCTTTCGCTTGCGGCGCTCGGTGTCGAGGAACCACGCGATATTGTCCCGAAGCGGATTGTTCACCTCGCCCGCTTCGTTTGGCAGCATGAATCTATGTATTCGCACGAACCCGCCTGTTCGGTCTGCCCTTTTCCCGGGCCAAGAACCATAGTAAAGTGTCAAAAACCCTCAGAGGAAAAGAGCCATCACCATGCTCAAATGTCTCGTTGTGGGCGCTGCCGCGATCGCGGGCACCGCATCTGTTCCGTCCCAAACATTCGCATCCGAGTGGGGCTGTCAGGTCCTGCTTTGTCTGTCTGGTGACTGGCAGGGCACGCCCTCTTGTCATCCGCCGATAGATCGGCTGATCGACGCCCTGGGCTTGCCCGGGTTTTCGTGGCCAACTTGTCCGCACGCCAATTCGTCCGGCGCTGGCTACGACCCGTACGAGGCGTGCCCGCAGGGGTGGACGCCTTACGCGCCGGCCAGCGACCGCCCGGGGCAAGAGCAGGCCAGCATGTGCCGAATCGCCGCTGGCAATCTCGGTCAGCCTGCCAACTTTGGAGCGCGGCATGGTCAGGCCGACGGAAGTCTGACGGGAACCATCCAGCTCGGCGACCGCACCGTGCCGGTCCAGCTTACTCATGTCTCCAGCGGAGCACATAACGATCGAACAACCACCTATTACGACATTCAACGCCCGCGCCGCGCGAAGCCTTACTACATCGATTACGACGACGCGAACGGGCTGCGGCAGCGCACCTGGTTCAACCTTAGCAGACCATGATCCCGAGTCACCCCGGCTGGCTAAATTAGCTGCACGAAATGAGGGAGTTACCCCGATGAAAAGCGTCAACAGGTTCACCATTCATGGCAATGTCGGGTCGGTCGCGCCGTTCGACAAAAGCACGAGGGTCAACATTGCCACCAACCGCAATTGGCGCGACGAACAGGGCCATGCCAAGGAAGCCACCGATTGGGTCCAGGTAACCGTCCTGGAGGAGAAGCAGGCCGCCTGGGCGGCGGAGAACGCCAAGCCCGGCGATGTCGTCTTCGTCGAAGGCCGCATCAGCAACAACTCTTTCAAGCGCAACGGTGAGACCGTCTATACGACGGACTTAATCGCCTCCACCTTCAATGTTTTTCCGAAGCCGTGATCATGTTCAATGCGGGGGCGCTTATTTTGGCGGCGGCATCCGGAACATTGGTCGGCATAGGCGGCACGCTTGCTCTTTATCCCACACATGACCAGCTCTCCGCGGTGATTGCGTCCGAGCCGGCGCTGTGTGCGAAACTGGCCGCGGCCGGCCTTGAGATTCCATCGCCTGCCGAGGCTCTAGAAGCTTTCCGGCGAGCAAAGAACACCGATCAAGCGACGCTGCGCATCGGAGAGTGCTCGAAGAACGCCGTGGGACCTGGCGTGCAATGCACCGTGAAGTACAAGCTTCGCACTTCCTGGAAAGACGAAGGCGACGGCGTGGTCGCGTTCTCCAGGGGACCCGATGGCTGGCAAGCGGTACAGCTTCAATGATTGTCCGCTTGCGAAGCTCTGGTTTCGGCCCGGCTCCGCGGTCTGTCTTGCACACCGTCGAAACACCTTCCTGCAGTGATCACCTCGCTAGCGGCACCGGGTCTATTTGACACGCAATCCGGTCCATCGAAGGATCTTCTTTTGTGTCTCCGCAATTCCCATACCCAAAGAGCCGGAGCCGGAGCGCGCCCTCAACAGCGCCGTAGGGACGGCGGAGGCCGGAGATGATGGCCCGCGGCGGTTCCGGCTCTACACAAGCCGTCCGCGCGGGGCCCGGGGCCCGGCCGCGGCGCTCACTTGTGTGGGGTGCAATAGACGCCTTGGGACACCAAAAGGACGGCGCCGCCCTTCAATTCCGTCAGCGCGCCGACCCAGGCATCGGAATAGGTGCGACTGGCGTCTACCGCCGTCAGCCAGATGACGCGGTTGTCGGCAAGCTCCACCTTGACCTCGCTTTGCAGAGGGCTTGCCTGCACCGTTTGCTGATAATGCCGCTTGATGCGCACATTGCCGCTGGCAAATTCGATGTTGTTGCTGTCGTAATTGAGCAGGAATGGAGCATCGCCTTTAGCGGCCTTGCAGGAGCCGTCACGCTCACAAACAATTTTTGCTGCCGTGGCGCAATCCCATCGCAACCCCGCGGGCCACATAGGATTGCTGCCGGTCCCCTTGGACTGATCACCGGTCGCGGCGGCGCCGACGCTCGCGGCCGTCGCGACGGCCACCAATATCGCCCTAACCATCCGTTTCGCACGCCTTACTGTTCGGCACCATCAAGATCAGCTCGCGCTGGCGCATCATGCCGACGGAGGCAAGCGCGCTGTAATGCGCCAGCGTGGCGGCTGCCGCATCAAGCGCCGCCTCGCAGCCGTCGCGCGTCGAGATCTCGGCCAAAGCTGCCCTGAACATCACTGTCCTGTCCGGTTGATCGCTCATAAATTGACACTACACTTTGGGTTCAGTTATGACAATCGCCGGGCAGGCGGTTGCATAAAAGCCGTTCATCGAGGTCCCCGAGCTATGATCATATCTGCCGCTATCGCCAAAGGTGGCACTGGCAAATCGACCCTGCTGCGCGCTCTCGCCTCGGTCGCCCTTAATCGCGGCTACGCGGTGACACTCATTGACGGCGACGTTCGCCAGAACATGAGCCGGTGGGCTCAGATGCTCAAGGAGGCCGGCAATCGTCCCGAGACACTCCAGCTCGTCAGCGCCACGACGCCGCGCGAGATCCTGGAGGCGGCGGAACTGTATAATGGCGAGCGCAGCGTGGTGCTGATCGACACCGAAGGCACCACGAACGACAACCTCATGGCCGGGCTGTTTGCCGCCGATATAGTGGTGGTGCCGATCTTCTTCGCGCTCGACGACGTGACCGCAGCAATCCAGATCACCGACCACTACATTCCGCTCGCGGTCGAAACACGCGGCCGGCCGCTGCCAGCCGTGTTTGTCCTGACAAAACAGACCATCATCGATGCGAAGGCGAGAGCCTTGAGCGAACTGCGCGCAATCATTCAGGCGAACGGCACGCCGATCGCCGACCATGCGCTGCAAAACCGTGTCGCGTATCGGGACCTGCAAAGCGGCCAGACACTCTACAGCGCCGATCAGGCCGACGCGAAGGCGATTGCCGAAAGTGAAGGGGTCTTCGACGATGTTCTGAAGACCTTCACCGAAGCAATGAGGCAGGCCGCATGACCGACAAAAGCCTCCCGGACACACAAGAGGACAAGAAGGCTCGCATGATGCGAGCGATCTCCACTGAGCCGCCTACGCTCCCGAGCATGTTCATCGCTCCGAAATCCGATTCCGCCCCCCAGCCGCTTGCCGCCGCATCTGCGGTGGCATCGGAGGCTGAAGCTGCGCCGGCGGTTCATCGGCCGGACTTCCGTAAAATGTTGCGACAGGGCCAGAAAAAGGATCCGGTTGCCGGCAGGAAGATCCGCGAAGAGGAAATGGTGCGCTGCGGCTATTACCTTACGGCCGGCGAACAGCGGCAATTCAAGCTGCTCGCCATCAGCAACGGCCACAGCATGACCGAGCTGCTGCGCCAAGCGGTGCAGGACTACATCAAGGCCCATAAGCACAAGCTGCCGAACGATTAGGACAGCCCGCCCCGGGGCATGTCCCCACAAGGTTCCAGAGAGCGCTGCGGGCCACACGGCCGAGGCCGGGCCATCGATGCTCGGCCCGGCGCAAATCAGCCGTGCTCGCCGGCCTGGGGCGCGTGACTCAGCTTATGCGCTTTACCTAACCCACAAGGGTCCCGCGATTCCCGGTCGCTCGCGCTCACGTCCCCTGCTCTATGCGATTTGTCTCCATGTTAGCATGATATTTCCGCAGCAAGGCAACATGTTGAGTTAGAGACATGTCGCTAAGTTGGCTTGTCTCCAAGTTGAAAATGCAAAATGTCTCTGGGGAAACGTGTCTCCTTGCTAATGTTTACAGATTATTTCGAAAGGAAAGCTCTGGGCAGCCAGAATGATACCTCAAAGGTATTTCTGTAATGGTGGTTTTTGTCTTTGGCAGGATAGCCTTTTTTGTGTTACACGCGAAAAAAGGACGGCGCGGCCCAAGGGCCTTAGCGCCCGCAAGCGGGCTTGAAGATGAGACCCAACAACGGCCAAGCAGAAACGCAGAACGCATCCCGGCGCTATGGCGAAGTCCTGCATGTGCGCTTCTCAAGCGCCGAACTGGAGCGGCTGCGCACTATGGCTGATGGTGAGTCGGTGACGGTCAGCGAAGTCGTTCGCCGCCTTGTCCGCACCGAGGCGGGCTTTCTGCCGGCAGCGACGGGGGAGCTGCGACCCGCCATTGAAGAGGCCACCGACCAGCTTCGCCGCGTCGGTGTGAATTTCAACCAGGCGATCCGCGCGATGAACGAGGGCCGTGTGCCGTATGACGAAGACCTCGAGCGCGCCTTGATCGCCGTTGGCGAGCTCGTGCGTCGGTTCCGCGAAGAATTGAAGGCGATGATTGCCCGGCCGCGCAAGCGAAGCGAGATCAGGGCATGAGCGGCCCTCTTGCCGGATACGCTGCTGAGATCGAACGCTATTTGCGCATACCGGGCGCCGGCGATCTGGAGGACCTCGAGGAGGATAAGCTTTTGCAGTCGGCCGGCCGGGAGACGGCCGATCGTCAAGCGATGAACATCCGTGCGAGCGGCGTCGCCCGGACCCACTCGGCTTCGCCTATGGCTGGTGTGCAATCGTCGATGCACCTGGGAGCGAGCCCCCGCGTCGCAAAGGCACCGGTTCAATCCTCAGGCCCGGGAGGTCCGCTCAGCGCGATACCACTGTCTGTGGGGACCAGCGGGAGTCTGCCTTCATCCAGCGACGCAAAAGGCGCGATAGCGATTTTCGACCTCGCACTCCGCACTTTCGTCAAGGAAGAGGAAGAAGAATGGCGGCGCCGTGGCGGGGGCGGCGGAAGGTCGGGCGCGCTCCCGTCCGCTCGACACTTCGCCCGGTCGACGCGTGAGGCGAGGGCCGTTGCGGCGCGAGCGGCCTATGCCGCGGGTGCGCAACCGGCCGTGTTCAAGGTCTTGTCGAGCGCGGCCGATGGCGAGCAGGCCGGCGCCCTGCTCGCCTATATCGGCACACGCGCCAAGGAACAGGGCGAGAAGCGCGACATCGAGATCTTCTCCGACAGCGGACATAGCCTTGCCAATGCGCAGGACCGTCGCGGCTTTCTGCATCAATTCACGCAGACATTCGAGCCGCAGCTGGAGAATACGAATTTCATTGAGGTGCGGTTCGAGCTCGCCGGCGACGTCACTGACGAAGCACTTGGGGAGGCGTTGAACACGGCCTTCGGATCAAAGCCTTTCGTCTATGCTCGCACCGGCGACAGCGTCGACGTTTATGGCCACACAGGAGAACGCGCCGGACCGCTTGCCAAGATTTTAGCCGCCGGGCGCGCATATTCGCGCAGCAAAGCGATCGATAAGATCGAAGCCGGCTTGCGCGAAGCCCTAGGGGAGGCCGGTATTCGCGCCACAGCGGAAGTGACCGCGGCTGTCGGTAACGAGCGCAAGGCGCAATACTTTCTGCAAAAATTCATTCGATCGCACGATCAGGTTCGCCAGGCGAATGGACAGGCGGTTCCCAACAAACAGCCGACGAAGGCGGCCGCGGCGATCTATGAGCAATGGCGGCCACAACTTTCCGGCCGGGAGCGGCGCAATGCCTATCACCTGCTTTTCTCTGCCCGGGCTGGTACGGACGCGCAAGCCATCATGGCGGTCGCGCGGGCCGTGCTCGAGGAGCGCGCGCCCGGGCACAAATTCGTGCTCGCACACCATGCCGAGACGAAGCACGTCCATATTCACGCCATGGTGCAGGCGCGGTCGAACGACGGCGAGCGGCTGACATTCTACAAGGCTGATCTCCATGCCTGGCGGGAAGCGTACGCGGAGAAAGCGCGCGGACACGGCATCGCGATGGTCGCAACCCGCCGGCACGATCACGCAATGAGCCGACCCTATACGAAAGAACATGCGGGCGCCTACAAGCGCGCGCAGAACGATCCGCGCTACCAGGTCAGTGACAAGACAAGCGCGCGCGTGGAGGACAAACGGCAGCGTCGAATGGATCGCGGATTGCTGGTCGCCAATGGCGGAGCGATCGCCGGCGTGTGGCAGCGGACGGCCGCCGTGATGCGGGCGGCTGGCGTGACCGGCCAGGCCCTGACCGCGGCCGAGGCGATAGGCAAGAATGTCCTCCGGATTCATGCGCACAGGGCAGGCGAGAAGCCGGCCGCTGGCGTCTTCAAAGATGGCGGGGGACCGGGGCGGACCCCGTCGTTCTTGTCCCATCCAGGCATGAAAGAATTGACCAGGCTGATAGGAGCTACCAAAATGGCGCAGACACCTTTGGAAATGCGGCAGAAGATGGCGCGTGTGAATCAAGCGTTGGATCAGATGCGGGACACGCTCCCCAACGCCGAGCAAACGCGTTTCGAGCAATACCGTGAGGGCGTGAACGACAAGATGCACGATCGTCTCGCCCGCCTTCAATACGAGCAGACGGGCGTGGGCGGAGCCGGCGAAGCAGCGCCCGAAAGGGAGGCGCGCGGCCGGGATTTGCCGGCCCGAGAAGACACACGTCAGCCCGAGACCTCGGCGCGACATGCCGAGAAGGCGCGGCAACGCGTTCAGGAGCAGAAAGACTTAGCCAAGCAAAAGGGCCGGCAGGCCGACGATCAGGACCGCAAGACACAGCGCAGCCAGGACAACGAATACGAGCGCTAAGCACTTATCTTTCGAAGGTGGGCCCGGTTTCGGGAGAAGACATGCTTAATTCAAGCCCTTAGACAAGGCGCCCGAGTCCTTTTCAGGCGCCCTGTTTTATGTGCGGCCACCGCCAGCCCCAAACCCAATGGCCGGGTCTTTGCCGCCTAAAGTGAACTCTTCTCAGCAGAAACGGAGCTTGTTGGACCCACCAACAATGACCGCCGACGCGCCGTTGTAGGACGGGATCACTCGTCCACGACATCCGGCAATGCTTCCGCGACGACGCTTAAATTGCGGTCGAAAGTTTCGGCATCGGCCGACTGCGGACGGAAAGATTTAGCCTCGGCGAGAATGGCCGCAATCATGGCCTCTTTTTGCGGCGAGATCCTGGTCGCCGCCGCCCGGGCAGCCAAAGCCGAAAAATCGACGGCATTGGCCGCTGCGGGCGCCGCCGCTGCCGGCGGGATAAGGCTCGCCTCGACGCCAGCCTTTTGCGAGGCGGGCAGGCGACGGCGAGCAACTGGCGGCTCGGCACGCCCAACCTTTGCAGCGAACGTCGCACCGCGCTGCAGCCGCGACCGTGTGATGCCGGAGCGGTAGCGTGGCCCAGCCGGCACGATCGACTGGACGGGTGGGGAGGGGAGGGGAGCGGCGGCAGCGACTGGTTTGGCGTGCTTTGCGTTCGCCCTTTCCAGGAGCGTCATGAACGCCCGCTTGGAGAGCTCCCGATCAGCGAAATAGAAATTCCGGGTCGCAAGGATTGCATTTTCGCCGCGCGGCAGAATGACGACCTTGCTCTTGTCCATGGTGCGAATTTCGTCCGGACGCATGAGCGGCCGACGCACTTGCTTGCTGTGAACGGAGCGCGTGTAATAGGTGTCGAAAAGACTCGCCTGGGTTCTGGTAACGTCCTTCTGAAATTCAGCCGTTTCGCCTATCTGATCGGAGACGTAGCGCAGATCGTCGATCTCCTGGGCGCCGAAGAAGATCTGGACCCGGGCAGCGTTGATGAGCGTTTCGCGGCTTTCCTTGCGGTAAATCTCGTCGACCGATTTGAGCGACTGCACGAAAAACCACATCGGCACGCCGTGGCCGCCAAGCACGGTCGCCATGTCCGTCACATTCTCAAGCTTGCCGAGGTTCTGAAATTCATCGAGCAGGACAAGCACCTGGTGCTCGCCGGGGCGTGGCATGGATTCGGACATGAAGTTCATCATCTGCGTGATGAGCACATTGAACAGCGGGCCCAGCGAAGCCATCTGCTCGCGCCGAAAATCGAGATAGAGCGAGACCCGCTCGCTCTTGAGATTGCGGATGTCGAAGGAGCTGCGCGCAGTTGCCCGCATCAATCGCTCGTTCAGGAAGGGCGCCATGCCGGTGCGCACGCCGGCATAGAGACCGGAAAACTGCTTCTCCGCCATATCCGCATAGGGCAGAAGCGTCTGCAGCGTAAAATCCGACACTTCATGCCGGCGGGTGTCGCGCAGGCTAGCCAGGAACTCCAGGATCGGCTCATCGGCGCCGTTCATGATCTTGAGGATGGTGGCGAAGCTGCGGTTTTCGTCAGCGATCCGCGCGGACTCCATGACATAAGAGGCAATGCCGGTGAAGAGGAGGCGGGCATCGTTGACCCAATAGGGATCAGCGTTCGCAGGCGGCCGCGGAAAGAGCGCGGCCGCCATGTTGCGCAGGTCGATGTCCCGCTGCGCCGAATCGAGCGAAATAAAATCCATCGGATTATAGAAGGCGGTGTTGCCGTCGCGGTCGGCCGGCGCGAAGCGGACGACCTGGCTGAAGGTGGCCCGGTGGCCGCCTGTGGCCTCATAGGTCTCGCCGCGCAGATCGAGCACGACAAGCGAATGGGGCCACATCAGCGCGTTCGGAATGATCAGCGCTGCGCCCTTGCCCGACCTTGGCGGTCCGATGACGAAGCCGCCGACGTCATCGCCGTCGATCCAAAGTTTCTTGCCGCCGCGAACTCTAGGGCGCGTCAGGCGCAATTTGCCGGTCCGCCGATCGCGGTGCGGGGCAAAGACGTTGACCAGTCTGCCGCCGGCTCGTCCGATGAAGATGCCCTTCGGCTTCAGCAGGCCAGCTCGGCGAACGTCCGCCATCGACATGAATTTTGCGTCGTTGCGCTTGGGTGGCCGCATCAAGAATGCGGTCGCGAGCGGCAGGAGGAAGCCGAATAGGGCCGCGGCGCCGGCGTATTGAAGCTTTGCAAAGCGTCCAGCTTTCAGGTCCGCCCAGGCGTAGCCGAAGACTGGCCGCGGGTCCGCATTGATGCTGTCGAAGCGAAAATGCGATCCGGTCCTGTACCAGTCGGTCGCCGCGTATGCGACCACAAATGCCAAGGCGCCCAGCGCCACAGCCATCAACGCCAGAAAGATCCTGCCGGCGATCTTTTCCATGGTGCGCCCCTGTCAGATCGTCTCAGCCTTTGTGAACTTGATTTCGCTGATCGAGCGCCGTCCGCCGTCCCCGCGCACCATCTGCACGACGACCGGGATCACCTCCCGCAGGTAGTCGAGGATCTCGCTGCGAGAGAGCCCGACATTTCCTTGCATGACCATGAGGGCCAGGCGCTCATAGGCCGAACGGGCCGAATTGGCGTGAACGGTTGTCAGGGAACCGGGATGGCCGGTGTTGATGGCTTGCAGGAAGGAAAATGTCTCGGCACCGCGCAACTCGCCGAGCAACAGCCGGTCGGGCCGCATGCGCAGCGACGCCTCGAGCAGCTGTTGCGGCGTAACCCTGGCAAGGCCCTGGTCACCTTTCGAGGCAAGCAGCGTCACGGTGTTGGCCGTCGCCGGCTTGAGTTCGCGTGTATCCTCGATGGTTATGATGCGCTCATGAGAGGGAATGATCTTCAACAACGCATTGAGGAAGGTTGTCTTGCCGGTCGACGTGCCGCCGGAGACAACTACGGAAATCCGATTGCGAACCGCATATTGCAGAAATTCCAACGGCGAGGTGTCGTTGAGCATCTCGGCGAGCTGCATTTCTTTGGCCGAGAGCGCCAGGCCGCTGCCCATCTCGGTCTGTTCGAAGGCGCCCATCTTGGCGTAGTCGCCAAGCGTCATGTCCATGATGACCTGCTTGCGGATGGAGATCGCGCCCCCATCGGGTGCCGCCGGCGGCAGCACGCATTGAAAGCGCTCGCCTGAAGGGAGAGCGGCCGACAGGACCGGGGTGACTTCGTTGACGACCTGGTTGGTGGCCGAAGCGACCCCAACGGAGACCGAGCGGATCCAGTTCTTGGTGAGCTCGCGCTTGACGACGTGCTCCATCTCCGTTGCACCCAGGCGCTCAATGAAAACTTCGCCGGGCCGGTTGATGGCGATTTCCGAAACCGCGGCTTCCTCCATATAGGGCCAGATCGGTTCCAGTTCTGCGCGTAGCACCGGTGCGCGCGCCCAGGGGTCCGGCCTAGGCTGCACATTCATCGGAGCGGAGTCCCGTAGCTTGGGTCATAGGGCTCAGCCTCAGCCTTCGGCGTCATGAAGAGCTGCGTCGGATCGACAGCCTTCGCCGGCTTGCTTCCGCGCTTCAGTCGCGCCAGCTCCTCTTCTACCGGATCCGCATAGAGCTCGGAGAAATCGAGGTCCCGGCGCACGAAGACGATGATCGGCGTGCCCTGGTCGACGTAGATCGTCGGCGGGATGTTTTGTGTGTCGCGGAATGCCTCTTGCGCCAGCTGCTGCAGCGCCGTCGAGGATTTGTCGAAGGCGATGCCGCGGGCGTCGCGTTGCGAACCGGAGCCGCCATAGGTGGTGGTGACCGTCTGTCCCGTAACGGGGTCAACAGTTGTCACCTGCCGTTGCTGGCTGTCGCCGCCATTGTTGGCAAGGGAGGACAGGTACTCCGAAACGCCGCCAACGACCGAAAGCATGATCGCATTGCCGTAGCGTTCGAGCCAATGCGTATCGACGCGGCCGCCGAGACCGCCC
>NZ_RZSB01000859.1:0-2298 GCF_004023285.1 Mesorhizobium sp. M2A.F.Ca.ET.067.02.1.1 | reverse complement strand
GCGCCAGCGCCAGCGCCTTCGACCCGAAACCGCCGCCGATATAGGGCGAGACCAGCCGCACATTCTCGAACGGCACGCCGAACCACTCGGCGTAAGTGCGCGCCATGCCGTCCAGCCATTGGCTCGGCTCCCAGATGGTCAGCTCGTCGCCCTCCCAGCGCGCGATCAGACCATGCGGCTCCATCGCCGCCTGGAATTCGCGCGGCGTGTTGTAGGCCGCGCAGATGCGCACCGAGGCGGCGGCGAAAGCGGCTTCAGCATCGCCCCATTCCTTGGTCATGGCGTCGATCGGGATGCCGTCGCCGGCCTTGCCGTCGCTCAAATCGACGATGGCCGGCGTCTCGTCATACCAGACCTTGACCAGCGCCGCGGCTGCGACCGCCTGCTCGAAGCTCTCGGCTACCACGGCCGCGATATGCTGGCCCGAATAGGTGACCTCGCGGGCGAGGGGGTTGTAGGTCGGCTGCGACGGCGGGTTGCCCAGCCAGTCCGATGCGCCGTTCAGTTCCATGATCGTGTCGGGCGTGAGCACCGCGAGAACGCCAGGCGCGGTCTCGGCCGCGCGGCTGTCGATGGCCGAGACCTTGCCGGCGGCGATTGTAGCGCCGACCAGCACGGCATGCGTCAGCCCTTCGAGCTGCTGCTCGAAGGCATATTTTGCCGCGCCGGTGATCTTGGCCGGGCCGTCGACGCGCGACAGGCGTCCGCCGACCGCTTCGAGGCGCGCGCTGTCCGACGCGGCGTGCTTCATGTCATGAACGGTCATGCCGTCTCTCCCAATTCGAGGATGGCGCGCGCGATCACGCGCGGCGCCAATGCGATCTTGTAGTGGTTGGCGCCGTGGTCGACGGCGCCCTCCATGGCGAGCTCGCTCGCCGCGCGGACGGTCGCTTCGTCGAGCGCCTTGCCCCTTAGCGCGTCCTCGACGGCGCGGACCCGCCACGGCTTCGTCGCGACGCCGCCAAGTGCCACGCGTATGTCACGCACGGTATGGCCGTCGCCTTCGAGCTCCAGCCCGACGGCGGCGCTGGCTGCGGCGAATTCATAGGACTGGCGGTCGCGCACCTTGATGTAGGTCGAGCGCCTGGCGGCGGCCGAGCCGGGGATTTCGATGGCCGTGATCACCTCGCCGGGGCGGATGTCGTGCTCCTGCTCGGCGGTGGCGCCCGGCGCAAGGAAGAAATCCTCGACCTTGAGCTTGCGCTCGCCGAGATCGACCTCGGCGTCGAAGGCGACGAGCGCAACGGCGAGATCGCCCGGATAGGTGGCGATGCAGGCTTCGCTCACGCCAAGCACCGCATGGCCGCGCGTCACGCCGCCGATCGCCGAGCAGCCGCTGCCCGGCGCGCGCTTGTTGCAGGCCGGGAAATTGGCAGGATCACGGAAATAGGGGCAGCGCGTGCGCTGCATCAGATTGCCGCCGATGGTCGCCATGTTGCGCAACTGCGCCGACGCCGCTTGCCACAGCGCTTCCGACACGGCCGGGAAGAGGCTCTTCACGTGCGGGTTGTCGGCGACATGGCTCATCCTGGCCAGCGCGCCGATGACGGCGCGGTCGGCGGTCACGTCGATGGCGTTGAGCCCTTCGATATGGCTGATGTCGATCACGGTCGAAGGTTCGGCGACGCCGCATTTGGCGAGGTCGATCAGCGTCGTGCCGCCGGCAAGCAGCATCGCGCCGGGCAGGGCGGCCGCATTCCGGGCGGCCTCGATATTGTCGGCGCGGAAATAGGAAAAATCTCTCATGAGCGCAGCTCCTGTGCGGCTTGGCGGACGGCGGCGACGATGTTTGGATAGGCGCCGCAGCGGCAGAGATTGCCGGCCATGTATTCGCGGATTTCCTCGTCGGAACCGGCATGGCCCTCGCGGATGCAGGCCACCGCCGACATGATCTGCCCCGGCGTGCAATAGCCGCACTGGAAGGCGTCCTGTTCGAGGAAGGCGGCCTGCACGGCGTTGAGCGTGCCGTCCTGGTCGGCCAGGCCTTCGATGGTGGTGATCTCGCGGCCTTCGACCTGGGCGGCCAAGGTCAGGCAGGCGAGCACGCGCTCGCCGTCGACATGGACGGTACAGGCGCCGCACTGGCCCTGGTCGCAGCCTTTCTTGGTGCCGGTGAGGTGGAGGCGGTCGCGCAGCGCGTCGAGCAGCGTCACGCGCGGCTCGATCTCCAGCGTATGGTCGCGGCCGTTGATGGTGAGATGGACGGAAAGCGTGGTGGGACTGATGGTGACTTGGTCATTCATGGGGCGTCGGGCTCCGATTGCTGGACGCTTGAGCGGATGGAAATGGGGCTTGGGG
>NZ_RZSB01000858.1:0-2299 GCF_004023285.1 Mesorhizobium sp. M2A.F.Ca.ET.067.02.1.1 | reverse complement strand
GCCCGAGACCATCCGCGCGGCCATCCTCGCCGCGGCGCCCGGCGCCATCGAGATCGGCGACCGCCGCAAGGCGATCCATGAGGCGGTGGCGATGCTGCGCGCCGGCGATACGCTTATCGTCGCCGGCAAGGGGCATGAGGAAGGCCAGACCATCGGCGCTCAGACATTCCACTTCTCCGACCACGAGGAAGTGCGCGATGCGCTGAAGGAGCGCGCCGCATGAACCTGCTGTGGACGTCGGAAGCGCTGGTCGAAGCCATGGAAGGCAGGCCCATCGGCTCGCTGCCGGAGGGCATCACCGGTATTTCGATCGACAGCCGCAGCCTGGAGCCGGTAAGCGCCTTCTTCGCCATCAAGGGCGAGGCGATGGACGGCCATGATTTCGCGACAGCCGCGGTCAAGGCCGGAGCGGCCGTGCTGGTCGTCGCCGAGGGCAAGCTGCCCTCGCTCGGCCGGCTGACGGCGCCGATGATCGTCGTGCAGGACGTGCTTGCGGCCCTTGAGAAGCTCGGTGTGGCGGCCCGCGCCCGCTCGAAGGCCCGGATCATCGCGGTCACCGGCTCGGCCGGCAAGACGACCACCAAAGAAGCGCTGCGCCATGTGCTGTCGGCGGTCGGCAAGGTGCACGCCTCGGCGCAGTCGTTCAACAATCATTGGGGCGTGCCGCTGACGCTGGCGCGTATGCCGCAGGACTGCGACTTCGCGATCTTGGAGATCGGCATGAACCATCCCGGCGAGATCAGGCCGCTGGTCAGGATGGTCAGGCCGCATGTCGCCATCGTGACGATGATTGCCGCCGCCCATCTCGGCTTCTTCAAGAATCTGGACGAGATCGCCAGGGCGAAGGCGGAGATCTTCGAGGGCTTGGAGCCCGACGGCGCCGCGCTGCTCAATCGTGACGACCAGCGCTGGAAGCTGCTTGAGAAGATGGCGAAGGAGGCCGGCGTCGAGCACGTCTTCGGCTTCGGCGAGAATGCCCGTTCAACCTTCCGGCTGACCGGCTGCGAGCTCTACGCCGGTCACTCAGACATCACCGCCAAAATCGGCAAGCAGGATGTTGCAGCGCGTGTCGGGGCTCCCGGTCGCCACATGGTGCAGAATGTATTGGCCGTGCTGGGTGCTGCCAAGCTCGTCGGCGCCGATCTCGACAAGGTTGCGGCGGCGCTTGCCGACCTGTCGCCCGAACGCGGGCGTGGCCGGCGCCATGTCCTGCACCATCCAAATGGACCGATCACGCTGATCGACGAGAGCTACAACGCCAATCCGGCGTCGATGGCGGCGGCGATGGCGCTGCTCAACGCTACGCCCGTCTCGGGGGAGGGCCGGCGCATCGCGGTGCTGGGTGACATGCTGGAGCTTGGCGGCCATTCGGCGAAGCTCCATGCGGCGCTGGCCGAACTGATCGTCGGCACAGGCACGCGCAATGTCTTTCTCGGCGGGCCGGAAATGCAGGCGCTGGCCGAGGTTTTGCCGGCCGATGTCCAGACCGAGTACCGGGCAGGCGTCGAGGAACTGAAGCCGATCGTGATCGCTGCGCTCAGGCCCGGCGACGTGGTGATGGTCAAATCGTCGAAAGGCATCGGCTTTTCAAAGCTGGTCGAGGCATTGCTCGGCAAATTTCCGGCGCAAGCCACAAACATTGAACCGACTTGAGGTCGGCTCCGGGGGACGGAAGGACCATGTTCACACTGCTCGTCGATTTCGCGGACAAGATCTCGTTCTTCAACGTCTTCCGCTACATCACCTTCCGCACTGGTGGCGCGCTGATCACCTCGGCGCTGATCGTCTTCATCTTCGGGCCGACGATCATCAATTCGCTGCGCCTGCGGCAAGGCAAGGGCCAGCCGATCCGCGCCGACGGCCCGCAGACGCATTTCAAGAAGGCTGGAACACCGACCATGGGCGGGCTGATGATCCTGTCCGGCATCATCGGCTCGTCGCTCTTATGGGCGAATCTATCCTCGATCTATGTCTGGGTTGTGCTGCTGGTCACCGTCGGCTTCGGCTCGATCGGCTTCTACGACGACTATCTCAAGGTCACCAAGCAGTCGCATCTGGGCTTCTCCGGCAAGGCGAGGCTGGCGATCGAATTCGTCATCGCGGCCATCGCCGCCTGGGTGATCATGCATAATGGCCAGGCGCCTTTCTCGTCGTCCCTGACCTTCCCTTTCGCCAAGGAGTTCCTGATCAACCTCGGCTGGTTCTTCGTGCCGTTCTCCTGCTTCGTCATCGTCGGCGCCGGCAATGCGGTCAATCTGACCGACGGTCTCGACGGCCTGGCGATCGTGCCGATCATGAT
>NZ_RZSB01000857.1:0-2301 GCF_004023285.1 Mesorhizobium sp. M2A.F.Ca.ET.067.02.1.1 | reverse complement strand
ACGCGCTGCTGGTGGGCGTTGCCCAGGTCGGCGCGCTCATTCCCGGCGTCTCGCGCTCGGGCTCGACGCTGACGGCGGCGATGGGGCTGGGCTTCGCCCGGCCGGAGGCGGCGCGCCTGTCCTTCCTGCTCGGCCTGCCGGCAATCGCGCTGGCCGGCCTCAAGGAGCTCTACGAACTGCACAAGGTGCATCTCGACGCGCATGGCTGGTCGATCCTGGCGGTCGGCCTCGTCGTCGCCTCGATCTCGGCCTTTTTCGCGATCTGGGGGCTGATGCGGGTGCTGGAGCGCTTCTCCGCCTGGCCGTTCGTTATCTATCGCGGCCTGCTTGGCGTGGTGCTGCTGGTCAGCGTCGCGGCCGGCTGGTTGACCTGAAGCAACCCGGGAAATCCACGCAGCGGCCTCGGCCGAATCCGCTATACCGATGCTGAGGAGCGGGATGCGCTGATGGATCTTGTGACCCTGCTGAACTCGGTTCCTTTGCTGGCCACGCTGGTGAAATCGGGGGTGCCTGCCGCCGTAGGCGCGGGCATCGGCCTCGGCCAATGGCTGGCGGCGCTGCCGCCCTGCCGCAACCAGACTTTCGAGAACGCGACGTATCTGGTCTGCGAGGCCGATCCGAAGCATTTCTCCATCGAGTTGTTCTGGAAGAACAAGGATGGCGACTTCTACCGATCGCTGCACAATCTGCGCAGCGCGCAGCAAGCGGCGGGGCGCAACCTGCTGTTCGGCATCAATGCCGGCATGTATCATCCGAACCTCGCGCCGGTCGGGCTTTATGTCGAACGCGGCGAGCAGGTCACGCCGGCGAAGACCGGATCGGGAACCGGTAATTTCTCCATGCAGCCCAACGGCATCTTTTATCTCAGCGCCGGCAAGGCAGGTGTTCGCGCGACCAAGGATTATCTCAAGCGTCCGCCGCGCGTGGATTACGCGACGCAGTCCGGGCCGATGCTGGTCATCGACGGCAAGCTGCATCCGAAATTCCATGCGGACGGCACCTCGCGAAAAATCCGCGATGGCGTGGGCGTGCGCGCCGACGGCGTCGCGGTTTTCGCGATCTCGGACGATGTCGTGACCTTCCACGAATTCGCGCGGCTGTTCCGCGACCAGCTCGGCTGCCCGAACGCGCTTTTCCTCGACGGTTCTATCTCGAGCCTCTACGCGCCCGGCATCGGCCGCAACGACGATTTCTGGAATCTCGGGCCGATGATCGGGGTGTTCAGGAAGTAGTCAGAGCGCTTGCTGCGCGCTTCCAGCTTAACCGGACGCGTCCTGGATCGCGGACAGCAGCCATGGTCCTCCGGCCTGGCGGGCGCAGGTCCACAGCTCGGTCGCTTCGACCGGATTGTTGGGATCGCCCTTCTCGACGGCGCCGGTCTGGCGGTTTTGCATGGTATCGATCGCCGACCAGCGCATCGCCACGGTGGCGTAGTCGCGCGAGCCTTCCCGCCACGCCTCCGCCACTTCGCCCTTCAGCAGCCTAAGGTTTGTAACCTCGTTCTTGAGGCCGTGGGTCGCGTTGTCGGCCAGTTCCTCCGAAAGGTAGGAAACCATTTCGGGGGTCGTCAGCCGGCGCAATCCCTGGTGATCCTCACGAGTGAAGGCAGCCTGCACCTCGCCAAGGATTCGTTCGAACGCGTCGCGATCAGCGTCAGTGATGCCGATTTCATCGGCTCCTGATGCGTCAGCGGAGCCGAAGCTTGCGGCGTTGGACGAATAGCTGGGCGGCGCGCCGCCCCAGCCTTGCCGTCCGAACGGAACGCCGGCGTTTCGCATATTGGCAGGCGCGGCATTGTCTCGATTGAGGAAGCGCATCGCCAGCATCACGAGGCCGCCGATCAAGAGCAGCTGGAAGATGAAGCTCAGCCCGCCGCCAATGCCGCCGAAACCATGGCCCAGCATCATGCCGAACAGGCCCTGGAAGAACAGTCCTCCCACAAGGCCGCCGACAAAACCGCCGCCGAAACCACGCCAGAAGCCGGGACGCGCGGAGCCGGGAAACGACTGCGATGATGGGATGGACTGGGTGGTTTGTGGCGTCATCGAGCGCGTGACAGGCGCCGTATAAGGGGCCGTCCTGGTCGGCGCGGGCGCCTGATAGGTGCGGCTGCCACGGCTGCCGAAGCTGCCGCCCATGCGCGCCTCGGCGGTGCCGATTGAGACGGTCCCGAGCGCCATCAGCAGGATCATGAGGATCGACGCGACTTTGATCGTTCGTGACTTCGACATTAAGCACAGTCCTTGAGTACGCTTCGCTTTTGCGCGAGCCCCTTATATGGGGTGCCAGGCGAGCCAGGTT
>NZ_RZSB01000856.1:0-2302 GCF_004023285.1 Mesorhizobium sp. M2A.F.Ca.ET.067.02.1.1 | reverse complement strand
CTCTTAGACCTGATGCAGACAAATGCGAACCCGCTTTTCGCGGACAATCCGTGTCGAGGCGGTCAGCCGGCCTTTTCCGGCGCAGGGAGTCCAAAGCCGCCGACCGGATGGGTCTCGATCTGGAATTCGAAGCCGGCGATGAAGGGACGCGCCCTGGCGATCGCGGCCTGGACTTCCGGCAATTGCAGCGAGGCCTTGTGGCTCGCCTGGTCGGTCCACACCTCGGTGACCCAGATGGCATCGGCGTCGGCCGGATCGGTGGCGATGATGTAGCTCAGGCAGCCGGGGAGCGCGGCAGTGCTTTCGCGCAGCACGTCCATGACCGCATCGCGCTGGCCGCGCGCCGCCCGCATCTTGCCGATCAATCCGTACATGCCTTGATCTCCCTCCAGGTTGCACGCTGCATCAGTATGCAATCGCCGGCTCACGGCATCAACTGTCCGCCATTCACCTCGATCACCTGGCCGATGATGTAGCCGCTCAACAGATCGGACGACAGGAACAGGTAGGCGCCGACGCAATCTTCGGCCGTTCCGGCGCGTCCCTGCGGAATGGTCGCGACCATCGCCTTGATCTGCTCAGCGCTCGAATAGCGTTCGTGGAACGGCGTCAGGATCGTGCCTGGCGCCACGGCGTTGACGCGGATGCCGAAGCCGATGAGTTCCTTCGCCATGCCGCGCGTCACGTTGGAAACGAAGGCTTTCGACGAACCATAAAGGCCGGCGCCGCCGCCGGCGCCATTGCGCGCGGCGATCGAGGTGGTGTTGATGATGAAGCCGCCCTGGCGCTTCAGCCACGGTATCGCCTTGCGCGAGGCGGTCAGGACAGAACGGGCGTTGAGATCCATCACGGCGTCGTAATGCGCTTCGTCCTGATCGGCATAGGCGATGCGGCCGAGCATGCCGCCGGCATTGTTGACCAGGCCGTCGAGCCGGCCGAAATGCTGGGCGCTTTCCTCGACCACACGCTCGACGTCGGCGGGTATCGAAAAATCGCCCTGGACCAGAAACACCTCGCCGCCGTCATCGCGGATGGCTTCGGCCACGGCTTCGGCGGGTGCGCGGCTCGCATTGTAATGCAGCGCGACGCGGCATTTCTGCGCCGCGTAAGCACGGGCAAGGGCGGCACCGATGCCGGTCGAGGCGCCGGTGACCAGCACCGCCTTGCCGGCAAGATCGGGGATGGCAAGTGTCGTCATGTCGGTCGGCCTCCAGGTTGGCACATTTCGTAGGCTATTACCGGCCTTCCGTTCAAGCGTTGGCGTTCAAGCGCGACCGCATTCAGGGCCTGAGATAGACATAGCCCTGATGCTGCAGTTCGGCGAGTTTAACGACGCCACCTTTCTCTGCGACCTGGAAGCCCGACAGCAGGTCGGCAAGCGTGATGTCCATGCCGCGCAGGGTGTTGCCGCAGGCCTGCGGGACAAGCCCCTGCTGGACGAGGCCGGCAAAGCGGCTGGAAACAGCGCCGGAAGCGCCCTGGGATTTGAAGGCGGCCAGTGCCGGACCATGCACCACAAGGACAATATCGACATTGCCGCCGGTGCCCTCATAGTGGTTCTTGATGTTGCCGAGGACGAAGTTGACCTTGTCGGCGTCGCTGAGGTGATAAGCGACCTTCAGCTTCTCCTCAGCCGTTGCCGCGTTGGCCCGGCTCAGGCCGAAAAGACCCGCGGCGCCGGCAAGGCCGGCACGAAAAATGTCACGGCGCAGCATCCTATCCTCCGTTTGCCGGCCTGCTCGCGCGATTTTGCATGGTCCAGGCGGGTCTCCTAGACTACCATAAAGCAGTCCTGTCGGTGGGAGGAGGATCGCATGGCATCGAAGGCCGTTGTGGGGAGGACCATGGCGGGCGTTGCGCTTTGCGCCGCCCTTGCCGCTTTTGCCGACGCGGCGCGCGCCGAACAGCCGCCCAAACTTCCCGAGCTCAGCCCGACCGGTGCCGATGTCTGCTTCGGCCGTATCTACGATGCCGCCCATCTCAAGGCGCATCCGCACCAGAAAGTGGCGCGCATTTTCTTTTTCTATGGCCACGATCCGGTCAGCCGGCCGAACGAAGAACCCCCCGCCAACCAGGATACTTCCTATAACGGCTTCCTCACCACCACCGTGCGCGGCGCCAAGAAGCCCGACTGGGCGGCCGGCTGGTGCAACAAGGAAGATCCGAGCGACAAGGCGAGTGGCATCCGCTGCGGCATGGATTGCGACCGCACGCTCGCCTCGCTGAAAGTCGACGACAAGGGCCGGCTGATGCTCTCCAACGTACAGCCTGATGTGTATCTCGACGCTGGCGCGGAGGAGGA
>NZ_RZSB01000855.1:0-2311 GCF_004023285.1 Mesorhizobium sp. M2A.F.Ca.ET.067.02.1.1 | reverse complement strand
CTCCGCCGGCATCTTCTTCTCCTTCTCGCGCGGCGCCTGGGGCATGTTCGCGGTGTCGGCGGTGCTGCTCACGGCATGCCTGTTCCTGCAGAGCGCCAGCGGCAAGTTCCGGCTGCGGGTCGTGGTGATGACGATCGCGGCCGTGGCGCTGCTGGTCATCGCCTTCCTCATCATTCTGCAACTGCCCGGCGTGTCGGACATGTTCACCCAGCGCGCGCAGCTCGAGCAGAGCTACGATTCGGCAAGGCTCGGCCGCTTCGCCCGCTACGCGATCGGCTTCCAGCTGGCTATCGAGCATCCGTTCGGCATCGGCCCGCTGGTCTTCGGCACGATCTATGGCGAGGACACGCACGACATCTGGCTGAAGGCGCTGATGGATTATGGCTGGCTGGGTTTTGTGTCGTTCCTGACGCTGACCTTATGGACGATCGGCGCCGGCTTCCGCATCCTTCTGCGCGACCGGCCGTGGCAGCCCTATCTGCTCTGCGCCTATGTCGCCTATCTCGGCAATATCGGGCTCGGCACCTTGATCGACATCGACCACTGGCGCCATCTTTATCTGCTGCTCGGCCTAGTCTGGGGCGCGATCGCGCTGGAGTACCGGCACCAGCGGAAATTGCGGCTGGGAGCTCCGCCAAGCAGCCGAACGAACCGACACGAAGCGGTCGCTCCCGGTCGATGAAAGCCTTGGGGCCAAGTCTCAGGTTAAAAATGGTCGGAGTGGCCGGATTCGAACCGACGACCCCTTGACCCCCAGTCAAGTGCGCTACCGGGCTGCGCTACACTCCGGACCGCGCAAAGCCCTATAGTCTCAAAGGTTCAGAAGCAAGAGGCCAATAGGACAAAATCACGCCGGGCCTTCCATCTGTTTTCCATGTTATTCTATTTTTTCGAGCGATTACGGCAGCGAAGCACAGCAGCGTATAACGCGAGGCAAGCCGTGCTCACTCCAAGCCAGCCGAAATTCGGCTACTTTGCCAATTCGTCACCTTTGACAGGCGGCTTACCCTTGCCGGCGTGCTTGAGAATATCGAGCGCTGCGGGAATGTCGGCGCGCGCCGCGCGCTCCTGGAAATAGCTTTCGACCCTGAGCGCCGATAGCTTCTCGGCCACAGCCACGTTGATGAACTGGTTAAGCGCCACACCCTCGTCTTCCGCTACCTTACGTGCTTCGTCCAGGAGCGAGGGCTGAAGCCGCAGCGCAAAATTGCTTTTCCTCATTTATGTTTCTCCATTCGTTTCCAAGCCTGACCGGGCACCAGGACATCTATTCCAAAGCGGACCGCTGCTTCGCTAAAGTCGCGGGTGTTGAAGATCACGATAGCGTCAGCTTGTCCGTTGACCGCAGCCTCGAGCACCATATCGTCGTCCTGATCGCGAGCCACTGGTCGCCATAAAAAGGCAAGCCTCACCGGCTCGGCAACAGCCGCCACTGCGTCCAGCAGGACATTAACATCGTCGATCGGCAAGCCGGATGCCTTCAAATGCTCCGGCCGCGTCATCACCGCCTGGTACTCTATAACAAGTGGTACGGAGGCAAGCAGCGTGAACCGCCTTTCAAGCGCCGCCACCAACAAGCGACGAGACGCGCCGGCATCGCTGCGGACGGCCGCCACCATAACCGCTGTGTCGAGAACCAGCCTCATGCGACTATATCGAGTTGCAGAAGTGATATTGCAAGCAATATTGCATCAATTGAAATTTGCGGCAACTACCTCGACGCGCCATGCGCGGCCAGCATGCGGCGCGCGCTTTCCTCGTCGGTGATGAGCACGGTCGGCGCGACCAGGTTCATGGCACCGAGCAGCGCCTCGGTCTTCTCTTCGCCGCCGGAGGTCAGGATTCGGATCGGAGCCTTGCGCAGCCGATCGACATCCACCGACATCACATGGCTGTTGACGGGATGGTCGACCAGGTCGCCCTTGCGGTCGTAGAAATGGAACAGAAGGTCGCCGACGGCGCCACGCGCAAGCAGGGCCTCCCGGTCCGCTTCCTTGAGAAAGCCGCCGCGCGAGAAGGTGGTGGCCGACGCGATGCCGCCGACGCTGAGCAGCACAGCATCGAGCGCATCGGCCATCTCGAAGATTTCCTGCAGGCCGCAGCGCTCGACCAGCGCGATCTTGGTCTCGACGCTGTCGACGACGGCCGGCGTCGGCATCAAATAGCCGTCGCCCTGAAAAATCTGCGCGAAGCGCCAGGCGAACTCGGCCGGGTTGACCCGGCGCGCGACGCCGACGCCGCCGAGCAGCGAGATCACGCTGAAGTCGGTCAGCGACTTGGCGCTGATGAAAGGCAAGGTGTGGAACAGTGT
>NZ_RZSB01000854.1:0-2312 GCF_004023285.1 Mesorhizobium sp. M2A.F.Ca.ET.067.02.1.1 | reverse complement strand
ATGTGGATCATGGGGTCGCGGTCCCAGCCGCCGGCCTCGAGCAACAGCACCGAGCATCCCGGATCGGCGCTCAGCCGGTTGGCGAGCACGCAGCCGGCCGATCCGGCCCCAACGATGACGTAATCATAAGTTTGCGCGTGCTGCATGATGCGTTTCATTGCCTTCGTCCGGCGCCCGGGGCGCCAGTGAACTGTTGAAACCGAGCCTGGAAATCCCGGCACGGGCCGAGATCGCCTAGTCATTCCACAAGGCGGCCGGCACTAGAGCAGGCCAGCCTCTCTCAGGCGCTGCGACCAGTGGTTCCACCCGCGGTCGATCTGGGCGCCGACGAGCTTTCCCGCCGTCTTGATCTCGCCCGGCGACAGATACTTGATCTTGCCGATCTGCAGGCCGGCCGTAAGCGCCTTCGCTTCCTGCTCGAGATAGAAGGCGCGGAAGACGACCTCGCGCACGGAGTTGCCGACATTGACGACGCCGTGACGCGCCATGAGGACCACGGTGCTGCCGCCGAGGCTTTCGGCAATATCCGCGCAGACATCGGGGCTGCCGCCGAAGAGGTCCGTCTCGTCGCCGTGCTTGTCGCGGATCTCGTAGACCGGGACGGACTCGCCGATGAAGGCCCCCATATGGGTGACCGGCCGCAGCGGCGTGTCGACGAAGCAATAGGGCAAGACGGCCGGCGAGTGGGTGTGGAGCACGCACTGGACGTCCGGCCGCGCCTTGTAGATTTCGCTATGAATATAGCGCTCCAGATAGGAGGGGCGGTTATCCGACGTCTCGCCGCTGAGATTGAAACGCTGGATGTCGTCCACGGTTATCAGGCTCGGCGCGAGCTTCTGACCCAGAAAGAAGCTTTCGGGGTCCTCGGGGTCGCGGACGCTGATATGCCCGAACGTGTCCATGATGCCTTCGTGCAGAAGTATCTTCGTCGCCGTGACCAGTTCTTCGAAGACCTTCTGGCGCACGGGGTTGTTGTCTTTCATTCCAATTCTCCCATTACGCGGCGATGGCGGCCATTTTTATTCTTGTTGTCGGCCGCCCGCGCCACGGTTTCACTTGTTCTCGTAGATACCGACGATCCGGTTCTGCTCGATGATGTTCCCGGCATATTTCTGCAGGAACTCTTCCCTGGTGGGGGTGCCTTCGACCTTCGTGTCGAGCGCATAGATCCAGAAGTAGTAGTGATGCTCGCCATGGCCGGCGGGCGGCTGCGGCCCGTAATACTGCTTGTCGCCTGCGCCGTTGGGTCCGACGCGGAACTTTTCCTGCGCGTCCGAAAGATCGGTGGTCGAGGGATCGATGCCGTAGACGACCCAATGCGTGAAACCATTGGCCAGGGGCGCGTCCGGATCATGACAGATCAGCGCCAGTTCCTTTGTTCCTGCAGGAACCCCGCTGATGCTGAGCCTGGGCAGCACGTTGCCCTTGTCGCCTGCGTGTTCGTCGCGCAGTCTTCCGAGCGGCTGGAAATCCGCCGACGTAATCTTGAGGTCCTTGATGTTCAGGGGCATTTAATCTCGTCCTTCAGCAATTCGATCGAACTAGACGCCGGCCTTGAGGTCGGCGACGGATTTGCCCCCGACGCGCTGATGCACGCGCGGGCCCGATGCGACCGCAACGCAGATCAAGAGCTCGTCCGGGCGCGGCGCGTCCGGCACCGAAAAAGTCACGGCGTCGTAGTGGGAACGGATGTAGAGCTCGTCCTTGTGGGCAAGCGGAATATCGATGGTGGTGCCGGCAACGGCGACCTTGCTGACCGACGAGATCCAGGCTTTGCCGCCGCCGACCTGCAGGCGCAGCGGATCGCCGAACACGGTGGTGATGCAGGCGACCACATGCTCCTGCTCGCCGGCCGTGCCCGCGATACCGCCCTTGCCATAGCTCTCGACCGGCCTGTTGCCGAGCAGCGCCACGGCGCGTTCGCCCAGCGCATGGCCGATAGCCGAACTCGGATTGGTCAGATCGGACAATTCGGCGACGTACTTTCCGGCGAACGGATTGCGTATGACAACCCCAGTCGCGACCTTGACGAGGGTCTCGCCAGGCGTGCCGCCGTCATGCCGGCTTTCCTGGACCGAGGCGTACCATCCCCTGACATCGTAATCGCGCTCGACTTCACTGGAATAATTCATCTCTATCTCCTGAAGGGAGCGCGCATCTTTCGCGCGCCCCGATTAATTCTTTGACCGGTCCGCCCGAGCCCTATTGCGGCCATGAGTAGACACGGCGCAGCGGGTCGAAGCGCGCCGCTTCGAGCGCGGCCGCCGCGAACATGTTTCCCTTGGAAAGCGAGCGGTTCGCCGCATAGTCGC
>NZ_RZSB01000853.1:0-2312 GCF_004023285.1 Mesorhizobium sp. M2A.F.Ca.ET.067.02.1.1 | reverse complement strand
GGCAAGCGGACCGGCAAGGCCGCACATCGCCATGCGCACTTGCTCCGGCACCGGGCCGCCGGGCGTGGTGTAGCGGTTGGCCTGCAGCTTCTCGGGGTCATGCACGTCGAGATCGACATGCATGTGGACCTGGCGTGCGCCGCCGGCTTTCAGTCTCTGCGCAGCGCTCTTCCAGTCGGGGCATTCGGTCCGGACGATCGGCAGCTTTTCCAGCAGTTCTCTTTCGGCGGCGTCGAGGTCGCGCGCGTTGACCAGGACGCTGCGCGACGGATCGACTGGCTTGAAGCCGGGGATCTGGTTCGCCATTCGCCGCCAGCAGAGGCCAAGCACGGTGGCCAGCGCCATGCCGTCGAGGAAGCCCGTTGTGGTGGTCTCCGGCGTGTTGAGGTCGCCATGCTGGTCGGCCCAGATGATGGCGTCGGCGCCGGCGCCTGCCACGGCGCCGGCGGCGGTCAGGCAGTTGCCGGCCAGCACGATCGGAAACCGCTTCTTGTCCAGCGCCATGCGGACTTCGCCTGAAACGGCGTTGCAGACGGCAAAGCCGGTGCCGATCTCGCGCTCTTCTTCGTCCTCGACCACCTTGCCGATGTCGTTCACCTCGACGTCGTGGCCGGCAAGCCTCAGCGCATCGGCCAATCCGCCGGAAATCAGCGCGTCCGGGCCCTGGCCGCAGCCACCGTGGAAGTGGCCGCTGTCATAGGATGCCAGGATGATCGAGATGTTCACTATTCTGTCTCCGCCCGTTCGCCGCGCAGGATCGCCAGTGCCTCGGCCGGGTCGATACGTCCGTCATATAGGGCGCGGCCCGAGATCGCGCCTTCGAGTTTTTGCGCGTCGGGCATGGTCATGCGCACGATGTCGGCAATCGAGGCGAGGCCGCCGGATGCGATCACGGGAATGGAAACCGCTTCCGCGAGGTCGACGGTCGAATCCCAGTTGATGCCGGTCAGCACGCCGTCGCGGTCGATGTCGGTGTAGATGATAGCGGCAACGCCGGCGCCCTCGAATTTCCTGGCCAGCTCGATGACGCCGAGCTCGGAGGCTTCGGCCCAGCCCTCGACGGCCACCTTGCCGCCCTTGGCGTCGATGCCGACTGCGATTTTTCCCGGAAAAGCCTTGCACGCTTCCTTGACGAGTTCGGGTTCGCGCACGGCCACCGTGCCGAGGATGACGCGCGTCAGGCCGCGGTCCAGCCAGTCTTCGATCTGCGGCAAGGTGCGGATTCCGCCGCCGAGCTGCACCGGGTTCTTCGTCGCCCTGAGGATAGCCCCGACCGCGGCGCTGTTGACGCTCTGGCCCTTGAAGGCGCCGTTGAGGTCGACGACATGCAGCCACTCGAAGCCCTGGTCCTCGAAGGCCCGTGCCTGCGCGGCGGGGTCGTCATTGTAGATCGTGGCGGTGGCCATGTCGCCGTGTTTCAGGCGCACGCATTTGCCGTCCTTGAGGTCTATGGCTGGAAACAGGATCATGGGTCAGGCGCCCTCGACGATGACGAAATGACCGGTCGAAGCGGCGAGCCGGAATTTCGAGGCGTGCTGATATTCAGGCGAATGATAGCATTCGATTGCCTTGTCGTAGGACTCGAACTCCACAAGCACGTGACGGTTGCCGGTCGGTCCCTCCGGGCTCTCGTAGCGGCCCGCGCGGACCGCGAATTTCGCCCCGTATTTCGCGAAGGCGACGGCATTCGCTTCGATATACTGCTTGTAGACGTCCGCATCGCGGACATCGATCATCGCCATCCAATAGCCCTTCCTGCTCATTTTCAGGGCCTCCATTTCAGGAAATTGGTGATCAGCGCCAGGCCGAGCGCCTGGCTCTTCTCGGGATGGAACTGCGTGCCGGCGAGGTTGTCGCGGGCCACCGCGGCCGTTACCGGGCCGCCATAGTCGGCAACCGCCAGCACCTCGTCCGGATACTTCGCTTCCAGGTGGTAGGAATGCACGAAATAGGCGTGCAGCCCCCTCGGGCCGGTCTCGATGCCGGAAAACAGCGGGTGCTCGCGCGTAAGCTCGATCGTGTTCCAGCCGATCTGCGGGATCTTCAGCGTTGGATCGGAGGGCTGGATCTCCTTGACGTCGCCGGCGATCCAGCCGAGGCCCTTGGTGATGGTCTTTTCCAACCCGCGTTGCGACATCAGCTGCATGCCGACGCAGATGCCGAGGAACGGCCGCCCTTTACGAAGCGCCGCTTCCTCCACCGCCTCCCACATGCCTGGCACCGCGTGCAGGCCGGCGGCGCAATCGGCATAGGCGCCGACGCCCGGCAGTACGATGCGGTCCGCGGAACGCACACGCTCGGCGTCGGCCGTC
>NZ_RZSB01000852.1:0-2313 GCF_004023285.1 Mesorhizobium sp. M2A.F.Ca.ET.067.02.1.1 | reverse complement strand
ACATCCGCCTGCAGGCGCTGTCGCGCGGCGACGAGGGCTTTTTGCTGGCGCTCGGCTATTCGACGCAGCGCGGCTATGCGCGCAACCACCCCTTTGTCGGCGAGATCCGCATCGGCGAGGTCGAGCTGGAGCTGGATGTGCCGGAGCTGCCCTTCGCCGTGCCGCTGGGCTCCATCCGCGTCACCGAATGCCAGATGGTCAACCAGTTCAAGGGCTCGGCCAAGGCGCCGCCGCAGTTCACCCGCGGCTATGGCCTGGTGTTCGGCCAGAGCGAGCGCAAGGCGATGGCGATGGCGTTGTGCGACCGGGCGCTGCGCGCGGGCGAACTCGGCGAGGATGTCGTCGCAGCCGCGCAGGACGAGGAATTCGTCATCTCGCATTCCGACAATGTGCAGGCGACCGGCTTCGTCGAGCATCTGAAGCTGCCGCATTATGTCGACTTCCAGGCCGAACTCGGCCTCGTGCGCCGCATGCGCGCCGAATACGAAGCGCGGGAAAATGAGGACAAGGCTGAAGAGAAAAGGGAGGCCGCCGAATGAACGCCCAATCGACCGACATAGCCACCTACAACTTCGCCTATCTCGATGAGCAGACCAAGCGGATGATTCGCCGCGCCATTTTGAAGGGCATCGCCATCCCCGGCTACCAGGTGCCTTTCGCCTCGCGCGAGATGCCGATGCCTTATGGTTGGGGCACTGGCGGCGTGCAGGTCACCGCCTCGATCATCGGTCCCGACGACGTGTTGAAAGTCATCGACCAGGGCGCCGACGACACCACCAACGCCGTGTCGATCCGCGCCTTCTTCAAGAAGGTCGCCAAGGTCGACGTCACCACCGAGACCGCTAAGGCGACCATCATCCAGACTCGCCACCGCATCCCTGAGCAGCCACTGACTGCCGGCCAGGTGCTGGTCTTCCAGGTGCCGATCCCCGAGCCGCTGCGCTTCCTCGAGCCACGCGAGACCGAGACGCGAAAAATGCATGCGCTGGAGGAATACGGCCTCATGCATGTGAAGCTCTACGAGGACATCGCCAAGCATGGCCGCATCGCCACCACCTATGCCTATCCGGTCAAGGTCGAAGGCCGCTATGTGATGGACCCTTCGCCGACGCCGAAATTCGACAATCCGAAGATGCATCGTTCGCCGGCCTTGCAATTGTTCGGCGCCGGCCGCGAGAAGCGCATCTATGCGGTGCCGCCCTTCACCGACGTCGTCAGCCTCGACTTCGAGGATCATCCCTTCGAGGTGCAGACCTTCGACCAGCCCTGCGCGCTCTGCGGCGCCGAGAATGTCTATCTCGACGAGGTCATCCTCGACGACCATGGCGGCCACATGTTCGTCTGCTCGGACACCGACCATTGCGAGAAGCGGCGGGCCGACTCTACCTCCCCCTCGTGGGGAGGTCGCGCCGAAGGCGCGGGTGGGGGGAACGGCCAATCTTCTCTTTCTTCAACCCCCACCCCGGCGCTGCGCGCCGACCCTCCCCACAAGGGGGAGGGTAAGGAGGCGAAATGACCGACGAACCGCTGCTGCGCGTTTCAGCGCTCTCCAAATTCTACGGCTCGCGCGTCGGCTGCGAGAACGTCACCTTCGATCTCTGGCCGGGCGAGGTGCTGGCTGTCGTCGGCGAGTCCGGCTCCGGCAAGACGACGTTGCTCAACTGCCTGTCGACCCGGCTGCTGCCTTCTTCCGGCACCGCGAGCTACCGGATGCGCGACGGCCAGTGGCGCGAGCTCTACCGCATGAGCGAGGCCGAGCGCCGCTTCCTGATGCGCACCGACTGGGGCTTCGTCCACCAGAACCCGGCCGACGGGCTGCGCATGACGGTCTCCGCCGGAGCCAATGTCGGCGAGCGGCTGATGGCGGTCGGCGACCGCCACTATGGCAGGATCCGCGCCACCGCCGTTGACTGGCTGTCGCGCGTCGAGATCGACGAGGACCGCATCGACGACGAGCCCCGCGCCTTTTCCGGCGGCATGCGCCAGCGCCTGCAGATCGCCCGCAACTTGGTGACCGGGCCGCAGCTCGTCTTCATGGACGAGCCTACCGGCGGTCTCGACGTCTCGGTGCAGGCGCGCCTGCTCGACCTGTTGCGCGGTCTGGTCACCGATCTGGGGCTGGCGGCGATTGTCGTCACTCACGACCTCGCGGTGGCGCGGCTTCTGTCGCAGCGCATGATGGTGATGAAGGACGGCCGCGTCGTCGAGAGCGGCCTCACCGACCGCGTGCTCGACGATCCGCGCGCGCCTTACACCCAGCTTCTCGTTTCTTCGATTTTGCAGGTCTAGCCGCATGGTCCCGAAAAGTGGAAG
>NZ_RZSB01000851.1:0-2322 GCF_004023285.1 Mesorhizobium sp. M2A.F.Ca.ET.067.02.1.1 | reverse complement strand
ACCGAGAACACCGCATAGGCGTCATCGACCGTCAGCGCGAAGACCGAGACGCAGTCGAGGGTCCGGCAGGCCGGAACAACGCCCGTCGTCGACAGCGCTCCGACCGTCGGCTTCAGCCCGACAATGTTGTTAAGGCCGGCCGGAATGCGGCCAGAGCCGGCGGTGTCGGTGCCGAGCGCGAAGGAGACGATGCCGCGCGCCGTCGCAACCGCCGAGCCGGAGGAGGAGCCGCCGGGCACGAGTTTCGGATCGATCGCGTTCCTTGGGATCGGCCAGGGTGTGCGCACGCCGACAAGGCCGGTGGCGAACTGGTCGAGATTGGTCTTGCCGACGACAAACGCGCCGGCGGCCCTGAGCCTCGCCACGACCGTCGCGTCTTTGTCCGGCGTGTAGGCATATTCCGCGCAAGCCGCCGTGGTCGGCATGCCGGCGACATCGATGTTGTCCTTGACGGCGAAGGGGATGCCCCAGAGCGGCTTCGCCACGGGGTCAAACGAGCCGAGCGCCTCGGCCTCGGCCAGCAACTCCGCTTTCGTCGCTAGGTGGATGAAGATGCCGGGGTCGCCGGCCGCATCGATGCGGGCAAGGACCGTATCGATCACCTCGGCGATGCCAAGCCCGCTTTGGTAGGCCGCGCGCAGGCTGCCGATGTCGAAGCGGATGTCGTTCATTTCGTCTCCCCCAGGATGATCACCGGCAGGTCCCACTGGATCAGCACCACGCAGCCGTCCTTCGTCCACACAGAATGCTCCGTGCCGACCGGATTGAGGATCACGCTGCCCGCTGGATAGTCGCCGTTCTCGTCGCTCTGGGTGCCTTCCAGCACGACGATGGTTTCCAGCCCGGCATGACGGTGGCGCGGCACGCCGGCGCCCGGCTGATATTTGAGCAGCGCGACCGACGGTTCGACCGGGCCGCCCTTGAGCAGCCAATGCACGGTGACGCCGTCGCGGAAAGGCTCGAACGCCAGATCGCGCCAGCCGCCGTCAAGGAGGCCGGCAAAGGCAAGATTAGGCATTCGCAATTCCCTCGAGGACCTGATCGGTGGTCGCCGTCCAGCCGACGATGGCGCCCTGCGCCCGGATCATCGCGAGCGCGGCCGCCTTGAATTCGGGAAAGTAGCTTTCCGTCGCATCCTCGGCGACCAGGCATTCGTAGCCGCGGTCGTTGGCCTCGCGCATCGTCGTCTGCACGCAGACCTCGGTCGTCACGCCGGCGAACACCAGTTGCCGCGCGCCGAGCCGTTTCAGGTCGTCGCCGAGGCCGGTCGCGTAGAAGGCGCCCTTGCCGGGCTTCTCGATGACAATCTCGCAGGGCAGGGGCGCGAGCTCGTCGAGGATCGCGGTGCCCGGCTCGCCGGCGATCAGGACGCGGCCCATCGGGCCGACATCGCCGATCCGGATCGAGGGATTGCCGCGGTCGCGCTTGGCGGGAGGCAGGTCTGAAAGGTCGGGCTTGTGGCACTCCATGGTATGGATCACCGGCAGGCCCGCGGCGCGAAAGCCTTCGATCAGCCGCTTCACCGTCGGCACGATCGCCGTGACCCGGCTGACGTCGTTGCCGAGACTCGCTCCGAACCCGCCCGGCTCGGCAAAGTCGCGCTGCATGTCGATGACGATGAGCGCCGTCGTCTCGGGCCTGAAGGCAAAGGCGAAGGGCTGCGCTGCGATTTCCGCCATCAGTGATGCCCCGCCATGTGCTCGCCGATGGTCTGCACGCTCGCCTGCGCAATCGGCGTCTCATAGACCAGCGCGCCGTCGGACATGACGAGGATGCGGTCCGAGAGTTCCAGTAGCTCGTCCAGGTCTTCCGACATCAACAGCACCGCGGCACCTGCGTTGCGCGCCTTCATGATACGGGCGCGGATCTCGGCGACGGCGGAGAAATCGAGGCCGAAGCACGGGTTGGAGACGATCAAAAGGTCGACCTCGCCGGTGAGCTCGCGGGCGAGCACGGCGCGCTGCACATTGCCGCCCGACAGCGAAGCGATCGGCGAAGACAGCGATGCGGTCTTTACCTTGAACTGCTCGACCAGCCGGGCGCTGAAGGATTTGATGGCACCGGCGCTGATCCAGCTCACCGGCTTGCCGTTGCCGTCCACGTCGAAGGTGCGGAAAGCGATGTTCTCGGCCACTGTCATCCTCGGTGCACAAGCATTCTTCAGCGGCTCCTCCGGGATGAGGCGGACATTGAACGTGCGCGCTTCGGCGCGCGTCGCCGCGTAGGCGGCGCCGCGCACCATCACCTCGCCGCCATTGCGCGGGCGCTGCCCGGCCAGCACTTCCAGGAACTCCTTCTGGCCGTTGCCCGAAATGCCGGCGA
>NZ_RZSB01000850.1:0-2327 GCF_004023285.1 Mesorhizobium sp. M2A.F.Ca.ET.067.02.1.1 | reverse complement strand
CCAATCACCATCTACGTCGCCCCCGGCCTGATCGACGGCGCCGTCGATCTCTGGTGGGACGTCATCGAGGATATCGTCGACACCAGCTCGCGCCTGACGCTGACGATGGCGGGCAAGCAGAGGGTGATCGATTGCTCGACACGGGGCAGGAAGATCCTGGCCGTCGCGCGGCTGAACGCCTGGCTGACCGTGAAAGTGCCCGAGGAGGAGCAGGGTGCGGCATTGCGCGAGCTTGCCCGATCGAACGGCTATGAATTCGGCACAGGCCGCCCATGCCCCTTGATGAATTGGGATGAGCTCCGAGCCATGGCCGCCCACCCGCTGGTGACCATTGGCGCGCACACGGTCAATCATCGAAACTTGAAGCGGCTGTCCGAAACCGATGCGCGCCATGAGATCGGCGACGTCCGCCGCATCCTAGCGGAAAGGCTCGGCGAGGAGCCGCGTCATTTCGCTTACCCTTACGGCTATGCCAGCGCTGTCGGCTGCCGCGAAGTGGGCTTCGCCCGCGACGCGGGCTACGTCTCGGCGGTGACCACGCGGCACGGCGTGCTAAGGGCCGAGCATGCCGGCTTCCTGCACGCGCTGCCGCGCATCTCCGTCAACGGCCGCTACCAGAGCGTGGCGCATATCCAAACGATGCTGTCCGGCATCACGACGCCGCTCGCCAATGCCGGCAAGATGGTGGTGACCATCTAGACTAGCCGGCGCCGCCGGCGTCAGCGAGGATCAGCCCTTGGGCCGCGGCTCGATGATCAGCCATTTGATGATGGCCATGGCCGGCAGAACCCAGAGAAACCCGCTGAGCAGGAAGAACAGGAGATGCGCCGTGGGCCCGTATTCGGCGAGCCTGGTGACCGCGACCGCGGAGGCGATCAGCGCATAGATGATGACCAGCGCCACAAGCAGGATGGTTCCGATCAGCTTTTTCAGGCGAATGGGCATGTCGCGGTCTCGTTGACCCGTCTCGCTTAGGCTGAATGGCGTGCGCGCGCAACCACCGCGGCCCGGCGCGACGGCGTGCCGCGCTGTCCAGCCTTGCCACGGCGCGAGCCTTGGTCCACCACTCCAGCGTTTCAATTGCCGGAAAACGTCCATGGCTGCCATCACCGCCACGGCCCCCTATGCCGCACGCGACCGAGACCTGCGTAACCGCGCTTTGGTGCGCGGCTGGCTCTACGTCGTGGTGCTCGTGCTGTTCGCGCTGGTGCTGGTCGGTGGTTCCACGCGTCTCACCGGCTCGGGACTGTCGATCACCGAGTGGCAGCCGATCCATGGCGTCATCCCGCCGCTCAACGACGCCGAATGGCAGGAAGAGTTCCAGCGCTACCAGCAGATCCCGCAATATACCGAGATCAACAAGGGCATGAGCCTTCAAGACTTCAAGTCGATCTTCTGGTGGGAGTGGGCGCACCGCATCCTGGCGCGCAGCGTCGGCGTGGTCTTTGCCCTGCCGCTGCTGTTCTTCTGGGCGACGCGACGCATCGAACGAGGCCTTGGATTAAAGCTCATCGGCATCCTGGCGCTCGGCGGGCTGCAAGGCGCCATCGGCTGGTGGATGGTGGCTTCCGGCCTTGTCGACCGCGTTTCGGTCAGCCAGTACCGGCTGGCTACGCACCTGACGCTTGCCGCGCTGATCTTCACCGCCACCATGGCGGTCGCGCGAGGTCTCGCGCCGCATTCGGAGCCTGCCGCCGACCGCTCGACGCAGCGACTCGCCGGCTTCATCGTGTTCCTGACACTGATCCAGATCTATCTCGGCGGATTGGTCGCCGGCCTTCACGCCGGTCTTTCCTACAACACCTGGCCGCTGATGGACGGAAATTTGATCCCGTCCGATCTGCTTCTCCTGAAGCCTGCCTGGGTGAATTTCTTTGAAAATCCGAAGACGGTGCAGTTCGTCCACCGGCTGGGCGCCTATATGGTCTTTCTCGTGGCGCTCTGGCATATGATCGCCACGTGGCGGCGCCAGCCCGGCACCACCCATACCCGTCGCGCCACGCTTCTCTTCGCGCTGGTGGTCGTCCAGGCCTCGATCGGTATCGGCACACTGCTGATGCAGGTGCCGCTGCACATGGCATTGGCGCATCAGGCGATCGCGCTGGTCCTGCTCGGCTTTGCCACCGCGCATTGGCGCGGCACCAAGGGCGCCTATCCGCTGCCGACCGAGATAAACGTCAGAAGCTGACGGCCGGCGATCAAAATTGTAGCCGAACCCTCCGAACAGCCTCGGCGATGGTCAATTCCCGGTTCTCGTCAACCGCGTTCTTGTCCTCGCGATGCCACGCGGCCGACAGGCAGCCATAGGCGATCGCATGGTCGAGGAT
>NZ_RZSB01000084.1:0-12633 GCF_004023285.1 Mesorhizobium sp. M2A.F.Ca.ET.067.02.1.1 | reverse complement strand
CCGGAGGTTTCCGACATGGAGATCCTGGAAATGCCCCACCGCCACAAGGTCGACGCGCCGTCCGGCACGGCGCTGCTGCTCGGCGAGGCGGCGGCCAAGGGACGCGGCATCGACCTTGCCGACAACAGCGTGCGGGTGCGCGACGGCCATACCGGCGTGCGCAAGGCAGGCTCGATCGGCTTCGCCACTCTGCGCGGCGGCTCCGTCGTCGGCGACCACAGCGTCATCCTTGCCGGCACCGGCGAGCGCATCACGCTCTCCCACCATGCCGAGGACCGCGCGATCTTCGCCCGCGGCGCGGTCAAGGCGGCGCTCTGGGCGCGCGGCAAGAAGCCCGGGCTTTATTCCATGCGGGACGTGCTCGGCCTGAGCTGAGGCGTCTCTTCCGTAAAATTCAAAAGGAGCAAACATGTCGGGAACTCTCGTGCTCGTGCGCCATGGCCAGAGCGAATGGAACCTGAAGAACCTGTTCACCGGCTGGCGTGATGTCGGCCTGACCGAGCAGGGCACCGCCGAGGCGCTCGCGGCCGGCGAAAAGCTCAAGGCGCGCGGCCTGAAATTCGACACCGCCTATACGTCGGCGCTGCAGCGGGCACAGAAGACCTGCCAGCTGATCCTCGACGTCGTCGGCCAGAGCGAGCTCAAGACGATCCGCGACCAAGCGCTCAACGAGCGCGACTATGGCGACCTTTCCGGCCTCAACAAGGACGACGCGCGCAAGAAATGGGGGGAGGAGCAGGTACATATCTGGCGCCGTTCCTACGACATCGCGCCGCCCGGCGGCGAAAGCCTGAAGGACACCGGCGCGCGCGTGTGGCCCTATTATCTGCACGAGGTGCAGCCGCATGTGCTGCGCGGCGAGACGGTGCTGGTGGCGGCGCACGGCAATTCGCTGCGCGCGCTGATCATGGCGCTGGACGGCAAGAGCGGCGAGGAGATCGTCAAGCTCGAGCTCGGCACCGGCGTGCCGGTGATCTACAAGCTCAACGCCGATTCCACCGTGGCGAAGAAGGAAGTGCTGGAGGGGTGAGAAGCAGCTTCCTTCTCCCCGTTCACGGGGAGAAGGTGCCGGCAGGCGGATGAGGGGCAGCGCCGGCTTCGACGATTATCTCGTCCGGTCTCCAGAGAAGAGCCGGAACCCCACTTGGCCAGCGTCGGCGCCGCCCCTCACCTGCCTGCCGGCATCCTCTCCCCGTATAGTGGCGGGGAGAGGGAAGCTCCCGCCGCCGGTTTCGCCAATCGCCAGCGTTGCAGGAAGGCGATGAGGGCAGCGCAGACATCGACGAAAAAAGCGCGTTGACACATATCGTTTGCCCGCTTACATGAGCGCCCACCAGCCCAGATGGCGGAATTGGTAGACGCGCACGGTTCAGGTCCGTGTTCCGCAAGGAGTGGAGGTTCGAGTCCTCTTCTGGGCACCATCTTTTCCCGACTACCAACGGGATCGGCCTTATCCGCCAGCGATCACGACGTTCAAGATTAGCCTTTGACCTCGGAACTTCGTCATCCCAGGGCGGAGCAGGAGCGAAGCTCCGTCGCGGAGACCCTGGGATCCATGCCGTGACGTCGAGGCGCGGCGCTCCAGAATTCTGCTCTGCTGCGTTCTCCGACAAAGGTCACGGCATGGATCCTCGGGTCAAGCCCGAGGATGACGACGCATAGGGTGCCGCCCCAACCTCCCCTTCCGGCCAGTCCTCGAACAAACCGCTTCAAACCCGGCGGCCATGACGCTACGGTCGCGCCATGGCCCCTTCCGTCAGCCCGACCATCGCCGCCCGCCGCGACCAGATGTTCCCGATCCTCTCGGAGGCGGATATCGAGCGCATGCGGCGCTTCGGCGAGGCGCGCGCCTATGCCGCCGGCGAGCATATCGTGACGGCCGGCAAGATTTCGCCGGGCGTGATCCTCATCCTGTCGGGCAAGGTCGACATCACCCAGGCCGGCGGGCTCGGTCAGCCTGAGCCGATCGTCACCCATGGCGCCGGCAATTTCATCGGCGAGCTGGCGCAGCTGTCGAACCGGCCGTCGCTGGTCAATGCCGAGGCGGTCGAGCCGGTCGAGGCGATCGTCATCCCCTCGCAGCGGCTGCGCGACCTGATGGTGCAGGAGGCCAATCTCGGCGAGCGCGTGATGCGGGCGCTTATCCTGCGCCGCGTCGGCCTGCTCGAAAGCGGCGCCAGCGGGCCGGTGGTGATCGGCCCTCCAGGCAATGGCGACGTACTGCGGCTGCAAGGGTTTCTGCGGCGCAGCGGGCTTCCTCATCGCGCGCTCGATTCCGACACCGACCCTTGCGCCAAGACGCTGATCGAGCGGTTCCATGTCGATCCGCACCATCTGCCTATCGTGCTCTGCCCGAACGGCAAGCTGATGCACAATCCGGGCGAGAACGAGCTTGCCCGCTGCGTCGGCCTGCTACGGCCGATCGATGCCGACAAGCTCTATGACGTGGCGATCGTCGGCGCCGGGCCGGCGGGGCTGGCGGCGGCCGTCTATGCGGCCTCGGAAGGACTGTCGACCATCGTGCTCGACTGCCGCGCCTTCGGCGGACAGGCCGGTGCCTCGGCGCGAATCGAGAACTATCTCGGCTTCCCGACCGGCATCACCGGCATGGCGCTGATGGCGCGCGCCTACAACCAGGCGCAGAAATTCGGTGTGGAGATGGTGATCCCAGACGAGGCGAAGCTGCTCGACGACGCCGGCGACGGCGCCCGCTACAGGCTTGCCATCGGCGATGGCGAGAGCGTTCGCTCACGCGCGGTGGTGATCGCCAGCGGCGCGCGTTACCGCCGCCTCGATATCGCCAACCTGGCGCAGTTCGAGGGCACCTCGGTGCATTACTGGGCCTCGCCGATCGAGGCCAGGCTTTGCCAGAGCCAGGAGGTGGCGCTGGTCGGCGCCGGCAATTCGGCCGGACAGGCGGCCGTCTATCTGGCGAGCCAGGTGCGCAAGGTGACGCTCCTGGCGCGCCGCGACAGCCTCGATGCCACCATGTCGCGCTATCTGGTCGAGCGCATCAAGGCGCAGCCCAACATCGAGGTGCTGACGCAGACCGAGGTTGTGGCGCTGGAAGGCCATGACGGCAATCTCGAGCGGCTGCGCTGGCGCAACCGGGTGACCGGCGAGGAGACGGAGCGCGCCATCCACCACCTCTTCCTGTTCATCGGCGCCGATCCGAACACCGACTGGCTGGCGAACTGCAATGTGGCGCTGGATGGGAAGGGCTTTGTGCGGACCGGACCGGACACGACGCCGGGGCACGGGCTGATGGAAACCAGCCGCAGCGGCGTCTTCGCCATTGGCGACGTGCGCTGCGGCTCGACCAAGCGCGTCGCAGCCGCCGTCGGCGAAGGCGCGCAGGTGGTCGCGGCGCTACATGCCTATCTGGCGCGGAACGGCGCCCCCGCAAACGAATAAATCAGCCCGAACCGGCGAGGAACCCGCGATGGACGAATGCAGGCACACCAGGGACATCAAAAAGGTCACGCCGAGCGCGCTGGGCTGCGAGGAATGCCTGAAGAGCGGATCCTGGTGGGTGCATCTCAGGCTCTGCCGCACCTGCGGCCATGTCGGCTGCTGCGACGACTCGCCCAACCGCCACGCGACGATACATTTCCGTGCCACGCAGCATCCGATCATCGAGGGCTACGACCCGCCGGAAGGCTGGGCCTGGTGCTTCGTCGACGAGGTTTTCGTCGACCTTGAGGGCGATACGACGCCCCAGAACGGGCCGATCCCGAAGTTTGTTTGAGTCCAGCCGTTCCGGGCCGCGCTTTACCGCACCGAGCCCGTCACAGTCGGGTCGATGGCGTCGGGCACGGATTTGCGCTCGTTGCCGGCAAAAATGCCGATGAGCAGCAGGCTAAGCACAACCGGCACAAACAGGATGGCGATGCGGGCCTGAACGTAGAAGATGGCACGCCATTCGTTTCGCTTTTCGGGGCTGTCGTTCATCATGCTCGCTCTGTCTGCGCCACCCGGGGCGGGAGATAGAGAGGAAGCGTTAAACATCTCCTTCCGATTCCGTTAATGGGCGACGATGTGCTATGTTGAAGTCATGAAGAACGACCGCACAGACGCGCCTCCGTTTGGTGAGACACTCGAGAACCGCATCAAGGTTCCGCCGAAGGTCCATGCGGAGTTCCGGGCGCTTCTCGATGCGCCGGCCAAATCCAATGAGAAGCTATCCAGGCTCATGAACGCCCCACAGCCATGGGAGAGCAAGTGACGTCTGCGGCTGCCTGAGATCAATCGCCCATGGCAGCGCTGGCCCCTCTCCGTCTCGGCGCTGCGCGCCGATCCACCGTGCCGGGGCGAGCCACGGGTCTCGCCCGTCCTTCGGACCCCCCACTTTGTGGGGGCGAGGAAATGCCAATCGCCAAAGCCACGGCCTTCGCAAGCCTGGGTTCCTCGCCCCGCCAGAGGCGGGGAGAGGTGGCTCGGCGAAGCCGAGACGGAGAGGGGAGCGCCCTATGCGATTGGATGCCGGATGCGCTTTCCTATCGCCTGAAAAGTTCGCCGCGCTGATCAGCGTGCAGGCAGCGCGAACAGCCTGCCACCCGCCGGCACCACGTCGTCGATGCCGGCGAGGCGCAGGCAATGCCAGGCCATGGCGTGGTTGGAGGAGGTGACGGGAATGCCGATGCGCCGCTCCAGGTCGGCGACCGCCTCGGCGACGCGCAGGCTGGTGCAGGAGATGAAGATCGCATCGACGCCGGGCACTTCAGTCATGCGCTCGGCGGCAGCCTCGATCGAGGCGAGCGAGATGCGGGCCGCCTCGCGGTCGTCGCGGCGGTCGAAGGTCGCGACGGCCGCGATGTCGAGGCCGCGGCCGGTGAAGTAGCGCACCAGGCCCTGGTTGATCTCGGGCGCGTAAGGGGTGAGCAGGCCGATGCCCTTCGCGCCCAGCGCCTTGAAGGCGGCCAGCGCGCCGGTGACCGGCGTGGTGCAGGCGACGCCCGGCCGCGCCTTGCGGATTTCGGCGAAGACGGCTTCCTCGCCAAGCGTCACGGTGGCCGAAGTGCAGCCGAAGCCGACGACGTCGAGCGGGATGCTGGGCAGGATGAGATCGACGGTGGGGGCGATGCGCGGGCCGATGGCGCGCAAAGTGTCCGGCGTGATGTCATTGTCGTTGAACAGGCGCGCCTCGTAGAAGGCGACGCCCGGAATCCGGACCAGCGCGCGGAACTCGTGCTCCAGCGTCTGATCGGTGGCAAGGATCGCCAGGCCGATCGCCGCGCGCGAGGCGAGCCCGCCATCGATCTCCGATGGAAGGACGCCAAGGTCCACCGGTCCAGAAGATTGCGGGCGGGTAGCGGCCGCGCTGACAGACATGGCATTCCCTTTCCTGGAGGATCCCGTCGGGGATCATGCGTTCAGTTCAAAAGTCCATCCATCGAAATGGCCGGCTTGCGGCCGGCGATCAGGTCGGCGGTGATGCGGGCCGAGCCGTGCGACATGGTCCAGCCGATATGGCCGTGCCCGGTGTTGAGGTAGAGGTTGCGTAGGCGCCGCTGCCCGAATTCGGGCAGGTTGTTCGGCGTCATCGGCCTGAGGCCCGCCCACATCTCGGCGCGGTCGTAATCGGCGCCTTCCGGATAAAGCTCCTCGGTCACGCCCTTCATGAAGGCGAAATCGGCCGGCTTGTGGCTGGTGTCGTAGCCGGCGAATTCGGCGGTGGCGGTGACGCGCAGCCGGTCGCCGAAGCGCGAGACGGCGACCAGATTGTGCTCGTCGATCGCGGCGATGGTCGGCGGCGCCGGGCGGTTGCCGATCGGGATGGTCAGCGAATAGCCCTTGACCGGATAGATCGGCAGGCTTAGCCCGATCGTCCTGGCGATCAGCGGGCTGTAGGAGCCGAGCGCCAACACATAGGCGTCGCCCTTGACCGCGCCCTTGTCCGTCATCACCTGCGCGACGCCGTCGCCCGACGTCTCGATGCCGGTGATTGTGGTGCCGGTGCGAATCTCGCCGCCGCGACCGACCACCTTGGCGGCCAGCGCCCGGGTGAATTTCGCCGGGTCGCCGGTCTCGTCGGTCGGGCAATGAATGCCGCCGGCGATCTTTTCCCTGGCCGACGCCAGCGAGGGATCGAGCGCGACGATGGCGTCGCGGTCGAGCACCTTGATCAGTTGGCCGTCGGATTCCAGCAGCCGCATATGCTCGACGCCTTTGTCGAGCGCCTGCTGGCTGCGATAGAAATAAAGGATGCCGCGATCGTTGCGGTCGTAGTCGATCGCCTCGTCGGCGACCACTTCTTGCAGCACCGATTGCGAATAGACGGCGAGCCGGTGCTTGAGCAGCGTGTTGCGCCTGGCCTTCTCGGCCGTGCATTCCGTCAGGAACAGCCACGACCAGCTGTAGAGCCTCGGATCGGCCGAAAGCCTGAAGCGCAGCGCCTGATCCTTCAGCACCAGCGATTTCAGCAGGATCATCGGCGCCCTGGGCGAGGACCAGACGAAGGAATGCCCCGGCGCGATCATGCCGGCATTGCCCCAGCTGGTCTCAGCCGCGACCTGTTGCTGGCGCTCGAGGATGACGACCTCGTGCCCGTCCTTCTGCAGCTGGTAGGCGGTGGTGACGCCGACGACGCCGCCACCCAATACGATCACGCGCATTACGCCTCCGGAGATCGCAAAGTGAGTACACTTTAGAATCTATCGCGAGATCCACAAGGGGCAGCCTGCAAAATAGCCGTCTTTTGAGATGCCGGCGGATCGTGGCGTTGAGGTTTTCGGCGAAAGCTCTACGCCGCGGTCTCCGGGAAAAGCCGCGCCAGGCCGCGCGCGGCCACTTCGATGGCGTGCGCGGAGCTCAGCGTGATGTGCTTTTCGAGCAGGCTCGCTCCGCCCGCGGCGTCGCGGCGGCGCAGGGCGCGAATGATCGCGTCATGCTCCCGATAGGTGCGTTCGCGACGCGACGAAGACTCGAGATCAATGCATCTGAAGAACCGGATACGCGAGCAGAGACCTTCGAGCGCGCTTATCATCTGCGCATTCTTCGACAATCGCGTCAGGCCCATGTGGAAGCTCTCGTCGGCGACGGCAATCTTCGCCCATGAGCCCTCGTCTTCCGGGCTGCTGTGTCTTGTCCAGGTCCCGGCTGCCGCCTCGATCTCGGCATCGCTCGCCCGCTCGCAGGCAAGCACGAAGGCGGCACGCTCGATCGCCGCGCGAAGCTCGTAGAGATCGCGCACCGCCTCCGGCGTCAGCTCGCGGGCGAAAAAGCCCTTGTTCGGCACGGAGGTGACAAAACCATCGCGCTCCAGCCGATTGAGCGCGGCGCGCACCGGCGTGCGGCTGACCGCCAGCTCGGCGGCGAGCTCGACCTCGTTGATCCGCTCGCCCGGCCGGAAACGATAGTCGATCGCGAAGTCCTTGATCCGGGCATAGACACGCTCGACGCTGTCGGCCGCGCGGACGGCACGCGTAGCCGCCGATTTTTCGCCACTGCCGCGTCCTTGTGTCATCAGTTCCTATCCCGGCGCCGCCGGCCAATCGGCGGGCGCTTCTATGATACGTTCTGAAATCGCAAAGTGCACTCAGTTGCGCTTAAAGCGTTTCACCGTTTCATGGAAACGGCGAAGCGCTCTATCTTTTTGTTTGTCTTGCTTGTCGCAATTCCCGGGCGGAAGGCTACGGCGAAGATGCCGAGCCTAACCGCTCACACTTTTCCTGGAATTGCTCAGTGCGCCAGCGCCTGCTCCAGATCGGCGACCAGATCATCGCCGTCCTCGATGCCGCAGGAGAGCCGCACCAGCGAATCGGTAATCCCGATGGCGCCGCGTTTCTCCGCCGGGATCGAGCCATGCGTCATCAGCGCCGGGTGCTCGATCAGGCTTTCGACGCCGCCCAGGCTTTCGGCCAGCGTGAAAAGCTGGGTGCGTTCGAGGAAGCGTTTCGTTCCCGCCAGGTCGCGGTCGAGGTCGACCGAGATCATACCGCCGAAGGCGTGCATCTGCTGGACGGCGATGGAATGCTGCGGGTGGCTGGCGAGGCCTGGATAGATGACCCGGCGGACATCTTTTCGCGTTTCCAGCCATTGCGCTATTTTCAGGCCATTGGCCGAGTGGCGCTCCATCCTCAGCGCCAAAGTCTTGATGCCGCGCAGGGCCAAAAAACTGTCGAAGGGGCCGGAGATGGCGCCGATGGCGTTCTGCAGGAATTTCAGCTGGTCGGCGAGTTCCTTGTTGTCGCCGACGACCGCCACGCCGCCGACCATGTCGGAATGGCCGTTCAAATATTTCGTCGTTGAATGCACGACGATGTCGATGCCGAGCTCCAGCGGGCGCTGGATATAGGGGCTGCAAAAAGTATTGTCGGCAACGGTAAGCAGACCCTTACGCTTTGCAAGCGCCGCGAGAGCTTCGAGGTCGACGATGCGCAGCAGCGGGTTGGTCGGCGTCTCGACCCAGAGCAGCTTCGTGTCCGGCCGGATCGCGGCTTCGACCGCGGCCAGGTCGGTGAAATCGGCGAAGCTGACCTGCAAGCCCGCGGAACGTTTGCGCACCCGCTCCATCAGCCGGAACGAGCCGCCATAGATGTCGTCGGTGGCGACGATATGGGCGCCGGAATCGAGCAGCTCCAGCACCGTCGAGATCGCCGCTAGGCCGGAGGCGAAGGCGAAGGCTTTCGTGCCGCTTTCAAGGTCGGCGACCGCGCGCTCGAAGGCGAAGCGCGTCGGGTTCTGGCTGCGCGCGTACTCAAATCCCTTGTGCACGCCGGGCGACTGCTGGCCATAGGTGGAGGTGGCGTAGATCGGCACCATCACCGCGCCGGTCGTCGGGTCGTGGCTCTGGCCGCCATGGATGGTGCGGGTGGAAAAGGCCAGGCGGTTCTTGCCGTTTGAAGTCATTTTGCGCGGCGCCTCAGATGGTTGATCAGGTCGATACGGGTTATCAGGCCAATGAACTCCTCGCCATCGAAGACGATGGCGACCTCGTTGCGGTCGAAGACAGGCAGCAGCGCGTCCAGTGTCTGGTTGGCCTGCAGCGTGTGCAGGTTCGACGTCATGGCCGTGCGCACCGGCGCGTTGAAGCGGTCCCAGCGGCCGTCATAGGGGCCGTCGACCTTGGCCAGGATGTCGCTCTCGTCGACGATGCCGACCAGCCTGCCCTGATCCAGCACCGGCAATTGCGAGACGTCGGAACGGCGCATGCGGCCATATGCGTTGAGCAGGCTTTCCTCCGGCCCGACCCAGACGGTGTCGCCGGTACGGTGCGAACGCATGACGAGGTCGCGCAGATCGCCATGCTGCTCCTGCTCGGCAAGGCCCTGCTCGGCCAGCCAGAAATCGTCGAAGACTTTCGACAGGTACTTGTTGCCGCTGTCGCAGACGAAGGTCACGACGCGCTTGGGCGCCGTCTGCTCGCGGCAATAGCGAAGCGCTGCCGACAACAGCGTGCCCGAGGACGAACCGGCGAGGATGCCTTCCTTGGACAAGAGATCGCGCACCGCCAGCATGCTCTGCTTGTCGGGGATGGAATAGGCCTTTTTCACCAGCGAGAGATCGGCATTGGGCGGCACGAAATCCTCGCCGATGCCCTCGACCGTCCAGCTGCCCGCCTCCTCCATCTTGCCGGTCTTGATCAGCGGCGCCAGCACGGAGCCGACCGGATCTGCGAGCACCATCTCGGTCTTCGGTGAATGTTTCGCGAAAAAGCGGCCAAGGCCAGTGAGCGTGCCGCCGGAGCCGACACCGACCACCACCGCGTCGACATCGCCGTCGAGCTGCCAAAAGATTTCCGGGCCAGTCGTCGTCTCATGCGCCAGCGGATTGGCCGGGTTGGCGAACTGGTTGGCATAGAACGCGCCGGGCAGCTCGGAAGCGATCTTCTCGGCCATGTCCTGGTAATATTCGGGGTGGCCCTTGCCGACATCGGAGCGCGTCATGCGCACCTCGGCGCCCAAAGCCCGCAGATGCTGGATCTTCTCGCGCGACATCTTGTCGGGCACGACCAGGATGATGCGATAGCCTTTCGGAATGCCGACCTGGGCGAGGCCGAGGCCGGTGTTGCCTGCCGTGGCCTCGACGATCGTGCCCCCGCGCTTCAGCGCGCCCGACTTCTCGGCCGCTGCGATCATCGACAAAGCGATGCGGTCCTTGATCGAGCCGCCGGGGTTCTGGCTTTCGAGCTTGATGAACAGCCGGCATTTGCCGATGTCGAATTTGGTCAGCTCGACGATCGGCGTCTGGCCGATCAGGTCGAGCACCGAAGCGTAAGGCGGGCGAAGCCTCGACAGGTTGGTGTCCGCGCCGCCGGGCGCTTTTGTCTGCTCGCTCATCTTGAGTGCTCCATCGAAGCAGTTCGAGGCGGATGTCGGCAATCTCGCGCATCAAGCCGCCGGAATCCATTCCGGCTTGGCGGAGCGCGCGCCCTGTCTTTTCCAGCCCTTTTCATCCGGAAAGAAGATAGATCGTGCCAATCCGGCGGCGAGTGGAGGAATGGAATTTCACGGAGGGCGCTCTATCGCCTCTGCTGGTGCAGTTGGCGGGACAGCGCCCCCCTCTGTCCTGCCGGACATCTCCCCCACTTGGGGGGAGATCAGCAGCTCCGCCGCAGCGCCTTCTTCTGCAATGTCGGCGATTGGCGAAAGCCTACGCGACAGCCAATCTCCCCACTTGTGGAGGAGATGGCCGGCAGGCCAGAGGGGGCGCCGTAGAGTGCCGACCTCAACAAAAATGTCACCCCAGCAGCTGCTTGCTCAGCTTCGCGCACTGCACGCGAATGTCGGGAATGGCGTCGATCTCGAAGAAGGTGCCGCGCGTCAGCGGCCCGACTGCGAGCAGCTTCGACGACACCGTGCCGTCGGCCGCGATCAGCTCGCATTTCGCGGTGACGTCGAGTCCGAGGCGCAGCGGATCCGGCCGCGCTACGCCGCGCTCGATCAGCGAGCGGACGACGCCGTTCGACGTCCTCGAAATATCGCGGGCGATGCCCATGCAATCATAAAGACGGGCGACCTGCAGGGTCTCGACATCCTGTGTGCCGCGCGGCTGGATTTTCACGGTGAAGCTGCCGTTCGCCTCGACATTCACCACCCTGCCGGCGACGAGGCGGATGCGGCCCGACCCGACCGCCTCGGTGACGCGCGCGTAGACTTCCGGCGCCATGCGGTGGCGGTGGATGTCCCACCAGGCCTTGGTATGCTCGACGAAGCGGCGCTTGGCCGAGGACGGCCAGTTCTGCCAGATCGTTTGGTTGAAAGGCCGCAACCCGTCGACCACGTCGCGCCAGTCGCCGCCGGCCTTCTGGGTCTCGCGGATCAGGTTGCGGAACCAGCCGACGAAATAGGAAAGCTCGGTGCCGAGCGGGATATCGGCGATGTCGAGCTTGATCGGGTTGCCCTTGCGATGCGGCGACGGCAGCAGGCCGCGCCGCGATACCGCGACGATCGGGCCGCGATGACCGCGCTGTTCCAGCGACAGGAAGGCGTCGACCATGCTGAGGCCCGTGCCGAGCAGCAAGACACCGGCTTGCGGATCGAGCGCGGTGTCGGCCTCCGTTCCCATGCGGATGGCGTGGCCCTGGAAGGCGCCGGGCTGCTCGTCATGGCCGGTGGCAAGCACGGCCAGATGGCCAACGACGCTGGTGCCGTTGGCGAGCACCACTTCGACACCAGCCGACGTCGGCGAGATCGACAGGCTCTCCTCGGCAATCAGCCGCAACCGGCCGGTCTCGCGCTCACGTTCCATCAGATCGTCGAGCAGTTCCCTCAGATAGCTCGCATAGAGGCTGCGCGGCGCATAGAATGGCCCCTGGTCGGGCTTGGCGAAGCCGCGCTCCAGCACCCAGCGTGCGAAATGGGTGGGGTCGTCGGCATAGGCGCTCATCCCGGAGGCTTTCACGTTGAGCACATGCGCCGACAGGAGAGTGGAATAGGCCATGCCCTGGCCGAAATGCGGCCGCTTCTCGATCAGCGTGACGCGCAGATCGGGGTTTGGTGACATCAGCAAATGCACGGCCAGCACAACGCCGCTGGCGCCGCCGCCGACAATGATGATGGAGTTGCCGCGTCCAACCATGGTTGCGAGCCGAAACGGGGCGATCAGCGCGCGGCGAGCGCCGCGGGCGGCCTCGGCCGCAGGCCACGAACGATCGCCGGAACGGTTTTCAGAAGGTTGCGCATCGTTCTCTCACTCCCAATGTTGATAAGATTACTATACTAAGAGGGCTGGGCACGAAACTCGAGTTTCAATTCGCCGGCGATTTGAAGCATGGATTTGCTGAAATCCGGTGACAGGAGGATTTTCGTTCAGGCTGCCGCGATTGTGGAAGGGCGCCGCATCCGCTGTCGTCATTCTAGGCCGGAGAGTCCGCTTTGGTATCTTTGAAAGGGAGCGCCAATCCAACGACTTCGTCATTCTAGGGCGGAGCGACGCGAAGCGGCGCGTAGACCCTAGAATCCATGCCGTTACCTTCGTGAGAGGTGCAACGGTAGAGAATAGAACCCTTATCTACCCCCGCCGAAAGATCGGCCTGCACCGCAGCATCTCTTCTATTTCACGGCATGGCAACTGTGTTCACGCGAATGCGGTTTTGTCGCGCATGATGGCGTTGAGGACGACCAGGAGCTTCCTTGCGACGGCGATGATGGCGAGTTTCTTGGACCCTGAGCGGGCAGCAAGTGCGGTATA
>NZ_RZSB01000849.1:0-2337 GCF_004023285.1 Mesorhizobium sp. M2A.F.Ca.ET.067.02.1.1 | reverse complement strand
GTCGAGAAATTCGACATGGGCGAAATTCTCGTCGATCAGCGCCGGGTGGTTGACCAGAGCCACGATGATCGTGGCCTCGCGCACCGACATCCCCTCGCCAGCGCGTTTGACCAGCGCCGAGCGGCCCAGGCTCTCGGTGATCGCGGCGCGCCCGCCGGCAACGCCCCGGCCAAACGCCCCGCCTGGCGCCGAACCCCTGCCGCGCTCGCCCGGCCGGCCGTCGGGGCGTCCGCCATGGCCCTGCCGCACCGCGCGTTGCGAGCCGAAGAAGCTCCGCACCCGCTCGCGCATTTCCTGCTGATATTGGTAGCGCGTGCTTTCGTCGCGGATACGGCCGGCGAGTTCTCCCACTGTCTTTTCCAGCCCCGCGCGCCGCTCGGGTGTGTCGAAAACACCGCCGGCCGTCTCGCGCATCCACAAAAGGTCGACAAGCGGCCGCGCCTCCGAAAGCACGGCGCGGAACGCATCCGGCCCATCGGCCCTGACCAGATCGTCCGGGTCCTTGCCATCGGGCAGCAGCGCAAAGCGCACGCGACGTTCCGGCTGGACCGAAGGCAGCGCCATGTCGGCCGCCCGCCACGCCGCCTTTAGCCCGGCCTGGTCGCCATCGAAGCAAAGCACCGGCTCGGGCGCCATGCGCCACAACAGCTCGAGCTGGTTTTCGGTGAGCGCGGTGCCGAGCGGCGCCACGGCATTCTCGAAGCCGGCCTGCGCCAGCGCGATGACGTCCATATAGCCTTCGACCGCGATCACCGTGCCGCCCTTGGCGAGAGCCTTGCGGGCGCGGGCGAAATTGTAGAGCACGTTGCCCTTGTGGAAGAGCTCGGTGTCGGGCGAATTCATGTATTTGGCCAAGGCATCGGGCGCCAGCGCCCGCCCGCCGAAGGCGATGATCTTGCCGCGCGAATCCGGGATCGGGAACATGATGCGGTCGCGGAACCAATCATACGAAACCGGAATGTCGTCGCCATGCCGCACCAGGCCGCAGGCCTCGATATCGGCCTTCGGCACGCCCTTGGCGGCGAGATGCTCCTTGAGCGCGTTACGGCTATCGGGCGCGTAGCCCAGCCGGAACGATTGCTGCGTGGCCGACGTCAGTCCGCGCTCCCTGAGATACGCACGGGCTTTGGCACCGTCGGCGCTCTGCAGTCGCTCCTGGAAGAAGGCGGTCGCCATCTCCATCACCTCAGTCAGGCTGGCGCGCTCCTTCTCGCGCCGTTCTTCCCGTTCATCGCGCACCGGCATCGGCACGCCGGCCATTTCGGCGATCTTCTCGACCGCCTCGGGGAAACTCATGCCGTCGAGCTCGGTGAGGAACTTGAAGTGATCGCCCGACACTGAGCAGCCGAAGCAGTGATAACGGCCCTTCTTGTCCTCGCAGTGAAAGGACGGGCTTTTCTCGCCGTGGAACGGGCAGCAGGCCCAATAGTCGCCGCGCGACGCGTTGGTCTTCTTCCTGTCCCACGCGACACGCGTGCCGATCACCGATGAAATCGGGACGCGGTCGCGTATCTCGTCGAGGAAGGCGGGCGGAAAGCGCATCTAAGAAAGCTCGTTTGCCCTCCATATAATCAAGCCGGCCGGGCGCTGCGACTCTGTCGGGCCCATCGTACCCGCTTTTCACAGACGAAAAGAAGACGGCCGGATGGCCGCCTTCTGAATTTCCGGGTTGCCGGGATTAGCGCGCGGCGATGGCGCCGAAGATGATGCCGGAAAGGATGCTGACCAGCACATAATCGTTGCCGACGCGGATCCACTCCTGGCCGGGGCCCGGGCGGCGCAGGCCGTAGCGGTGCCAGTCGCGGATCGGCTGGTGGCGCCTCCAGTTGGAATACTTCTGGCCATTGCGCCAGTGGCTGCGCCTAACTACGACCTTCTTCTTCACGACGACCCGCTTGTCGACATGCCGGCCGGGCTTCTGCCAGTCGACCTGCGTGTAATTCGACTGCGGCGCCCTCGGCTGGACGAGCGGCGCGGCCTGGCCGGAGAAGGCCGAGGCGGCCAGCATCGAGGCGGTGACGGCGGAATGTATGAGACGCTTCATGGTCGATACTCCTTGTTGTCGATAGACGCAGGAGTAACCGCCAGCGGATGAACCGAAACTGAACGTTAGAATTACAATTCTGTAATGATTTCCGATGCTTGCTCAAGCCGCTTCAACAACGCTGCGGATTTCCCCGGCCACGCCGCCAAGCGTTGGGCAGCATGAAGCGAAGCGCAGCCGCCAGGCGCATGCAACCAATGCCTTTTCCGTTCATTTCCGACATGCGCCGTCGAGCGGAGACGATCCCCGCATTACAAAATCTATTACCCGGCTAATCTTAATTGGTGTATTTC
>NZ_RZSB01000848.1:0-2337 GCF_004023285.1 Mesorhizobium sp. M2A.F.Ca.ET.067.02.1.1 | reverse complement strand
CCGACATCTCGCACTGGTTCAATCGCCGGCGCGGCGTTGCGGTGGCTGCGGCTGCGTCCGGCAGCTATCTCGCCGGAACGGTCTGGCCGGCGATCATACCGCCGCTGATGCGGGCGGAGGGCTGGCGCTTCACCTATCTGGCGATCGGCATCGCGTGCCTGGCGACGATGGTGCCGCTGGTTCTGATGTTGCGCCGGCGTGCTCCGGTGGTCGTCGCAGGCTCGCCAGGCACGCGCCTGGTCCAGCCGATCGCATTGTCGCCGGCTGCACTTCAGATGCTGCTGGTGATAGCTGGTCTCGGCTGCTGCGTGGCGATGTCGATGCCGCAGGTGCATATCGTCGCCTATTGCCTGGACCTCGGCTATGGCGTCGCGCATGGCGCCGACATGCTCTCGATCATGATGGCCGCCGGCGTCGTCAGCCGCCTCGCTTCCGGCTTCGTCGCCGATCGGATCGGCGGGGTGAGGACCTTGCTGATCGGTTCGGTTCTGCAATGCCTGTCGCTGTTCTTTTACATTCCCTTCGACGGGCTCGCCTCGCTCTACATCGTCTCGCTGGTGTTCGGTTTGTCGCAAGGCGGCATCGTGCCTTGCTACGCGATCATCGTGCGGGAATACATGCCCGCCAAGGAGGCTGGCCAACGCGTGGGCATCGTCATCATGGCGACCATTTTCGGCATGGCCATCGGTGGCTGGATGTCGGGTTGGATCTATGACCTCACCGGTTCCTATTCGGCCGCCTTCCTGAACGGGATTGCCTGGAACCTGCTCAATATCCTGGTGATGCTTCTGGTGTTCTGGAAGGCAAGACGCAGCGTCATCGTCGTGGCCTGACGGCTCCTGCCGGCGCTTTTCCTGGAAGACGCCTCGGCTTGACAACAAATCGCGGCTGCGCGACGCCAAGCCAAATGAACGCGGTACGGGCCTGCGAGATGGCGACACCAGGGTCAATGGCATTGCGGGCGCGCAGCGGGCGGGATTTGCCGCACGGGGCTTGCCCTTGAGCAAGCCGCGCTCCCGCCGCGGCGGCGGCCGTCCGACCATTGCCGATGTCGCGCGCAAGGCGGGTGTCGGCGCGATCACGGTGTCGCGCGCGCTGCGCGAGCCCGGACGGGTGTCGGAGGACCTTCGCCGGCAGATACAGGCAGCGGTCGACGAACTCGGCTACGTGCCCGACCCGAACGCGCGCGCGCTTGCCTCGGCGCGCGCCGAGGTGTTCGGCGTACTGGTGCCTTCGCTCACCAACAACGTCTTCGCCGAAGTCGTGCGCGGCATCTATGACAGTCTCTCCGACAGCCCGTTCCGCATCCAGATCGGCAACACGCATTATTCCGGCCTGGAGGAAGAGCGGCTGCTGCAGGTCTTCGGATCGCAACGTCCGGCGGCGCTGATCGTGGCCGGCATCGACCAGACCCCCGGCGCGCGACGACTGCTGGAGAATGCCGGCTGCCCTGTGGTGCAGGTGATGGAGACCGGGCCGGACCCGGTCGACATGATGGTCGGCTTCTCGCATCTCGACGGCGGCAGGACGGCCACCGAGCACCTTCTGCAGGCCGGCTATCGCAAGATCGGCTTCATCGGCGCCAGGATGGATCCGCGTTCGCAGCGGCGCCTTGCCGGCTACCGCGCCGCCATGGAGGCTGCCGGGCTGTTCGATCCGCGGCTGGTCACCACGACGCCGGTGCCGTCAAGCGTGAGCCTCGGGCGCGAGCTGTTCCGTGACGCACTGGCCAAGATGCCGACGCTGGACGGCGTGTTCTGCAACAATGACGATATCGCGCTCGGCGTTCTGTTCGAATGCCGTCGGGCTTCTATCGACGTGCCAAAACAGATCGGCATTGTCGGCTTCAATGATCTCGACATGATGCAGGTTTCGTTTCCCTCGATCACCAGCGTGCGCACGCACCGCTATGAAATCGGCACACGATCCGTCGCCATGGCGCTTGCGGCGATCGCCGGAAACCGGCCGCAACAGCGGATCGTCGATCTCGGTTTCGAGCTCATGCGGCGCGAGAGCACCGCGCGTTGAAGAGCCTGGAAAAATGTTGAAGGCATCGCTTTACAGCCAATCATGGTAGCGCTACCATTTGTCTGTAAAATCGACATTTGGCGGGATTGGAGGCTGTTTATTATACATAAGCAACAGTCCTTGCTTGTTTATTATGTATAATATGATAGTTTTCTAAATTGCCAGGAACACTGAGGGGGAGAGGAGGATCAGGGCGACGTGGGTCGTCCCTGTGGGCGTGTTTGGTGGGCGGAGGGTGCCGACCGTGAGCGCCAGGATTCATCACAAGCAGAACTGCAACTGGGAGGAATATCGATGATCAAGTCACTC
>NZ_RZSB01000847.1:0-2340 GCF_004023285.1 Mesorhizobium sp. M2A.F.Ca.ET.067.02.1.1 | reverse complement strand
CTATTACCGCCGCCGTTCCCGCCGCTGTTTCCACCACCATTGCCGCCGCCGTTTCCGCCGCCATTGCCGGCATAGGCCTTGGTCACAACGACACCATCGAGGGAGAGACTGAAAGGCGCGACAACAAGCGCCAACGCAGTCAGCGCTTGCAAGACCAGCCTGCAGCCCCTGCGCGTTAAGCGCATCCCGCTCTCCCCACGCCAGCCCTTCAGCTCGTCGGCCGAACTACCCCACCGGCAATGTCGCAGCATAAGCATCCCCAATCAGCCCATGATTAGGAAGTGGCCCACGACCCTTGTCTTGTCCACTCGGACTTATTGCTATTTTCCATAGGACCTAAGTCTTATTTCAACCACCGGATGTGGTCGGATATTGCCGCGCGCGCATCGATTTCTCCAAGCCGGGCAACGCTTTGGAGCGCGTCGCTCAGAAATGGATTCTGGTGCGCCTGACGGCTCCCGTGGAGTCAGGCCGGCGAAGGCGCGGGCCGCCGCGCTGCGACCGCCGTGCCGAAGGCGGCGGCAATGACGGCGGCGATGCCGGCGCATTGCAGAAGGTTGAGCTTCTCTGCCAGAAACAGGAAGCCGGTCAGCGCGGCGCCCGCCGGCTCCAGGCATACAAGCATGCCGTAGACCCTGGCCGGCATGCGGGCCAGCACCAGCATTTCCAGGTAGAAGGGCAGCGCGCTGGAGAACAGGCCGACCACGGCCGCGCCGGCGATGACGTGCGGATCGCTGAAATAGGGCTGCGCGGCGCCGAAGCCGAAAGGCAGCGCCAGCACCGCGGCGATCGCCATGCCATAGGCGGAAGTGCGCGCGCCGAGTTCGGCGCCGGCCTTCTGCGCGAAGATGATGTAGAGCCCCCAGCAGGCGCCGGCCGCCAGCGCCAGTGCGACGCCCAGCGGATCGAGCCCGCGGCTGATCCCGGCAAAGGGCGACAGCAGCGCGATGCCGGCTATCGCCAGCCCCACCCAGAGAAGGTCGAGCAGGCGCCTGGAGCCGAGGGTCGCGACGAACAGCGGCCCGGTGAATTCCAGCGCCACGCAGATACCCAGCGGAATGCGCTGGAGCGCGGCATAAAACAGCAGGTTCATGGCGCAGACGGTGATGCCGTAGGCGGCGAGCCAGGGCAGGGTTTTCCGCGAGGGCAGCACCTTCCATGGCCTCAGCACCGCCGCCAGCATCAGCGCGCCGATGGCAAGCCTCAGCATGGTCGTGCCTTCCGGTCCCAGCACCGGGAACAGGCCCTTGGCAAAGGCGGCGCCGATCTGCACCGACAGCATCGAGCCAAGCAGGCCGAGCACGGGCACGGCGCCCATTTGCGCCTGCGGTTTTGCAATCGGCGTCGACGTCACTTGCTCTCCGTCCCCTGCCTTGGTCGGGACCGGAGATAAGGCCTTTGCGGCAGCGCCGTCGTGAGGCAGCGGGCAGCGGATGATGGGACAAGGCGGCCTCTTCCTCGGGCGGCAGGCCCGCTGCACCGCACAATAACTTGAAATTCAAGATGTTTCCGCGGACTCTTCTGTAGAATTTGGCGCCGCGATCGAGCCTTTCTTCCAATATCGCCATCATACTCGCTGCGGTTGCAAGGATAACTCTCCGACATCCATCGCGATTGATACTTTCTGCAGATCAGACCAATTGCCCATGAATTCATAGGACCATTGGATCAACCGTATGGATATCTCGTTGCACAACTATTTTCGGCCCACAATGGGATCACATCTTATTTCAGGATCGTAAGCATTTTGTGTTGCACCGCAACATCCGCCGCTACAATCGTGGAGCGGGGGCATGCCTGTTGGAGGATGCCAATATTGTGACTCGGATGGGCATTCTGCCGGCCGGCAGGGATTGCGCCCCGGGCTCGGACGGCAAGCGGTCGGCCCGCAGCGGCGAAATTTGCTCGCCCTCTGGCACATGGCGTGACCGGCCTGACGGATGCCGCTGATGGCGAACGCGCGCGACATCCAACTCGACGCATTGCGGGCCATTGCGGTGATGCTGGTGCTCTACTCGCATTTCCTCGCTCCAGGCGGCTCGTCCTTCGTCGGCCATCTCGGGGTCAGGCTGTTCTTCGTGCTTTCCGGCTTCTTGATCACGCGGCTGTTGCTGGACGCGCGTGACACCAGCGCATTCGCCTCCGGGCCGGCGCTGCGTTCCTTCTATGCCAGGCGCATGCTCAGGATATTCCCGCCTTACTTCGCGGTCCTGGCGCTCGCATGGTTCGCCTCGGAACAATCCAGGCCCTCGCTCGCCTGGCATGCGCTCTACCTCTCGAATTTCTGGTACGCGCGGCAGAACGACTGGACGCCCTGGCTGCTCTGCCATTTCTGGAGCC
>NZ_RZSB01000846.1:0-2340 GCF_004023285.1 Mesorhizobium sp. M2A.F.Ca.ET.067.02.1.1 | reverse complement strand
TTCAGGGACTGGAAGGTTTGGTCGATCTTTTCGCCGATCGACTTGCGAATGGCCGGCAGAAACACCGGATATAATATATCGGTGAGCGTGTTTGGGTTCTTTTGGATGGACCGCTGCGCCGCCCGTTCGACAGCCGGGGCAAGAGCCTCGCCGAGTTGCGTATGGGACGCGCGCGCAGTTGCTTCGGGCAGAACGTTGCCCACCGCGGCGGCAAGCTGCTCGGGTTCGTCGAGCAGGTGCGTAACGCGGGACAGCTCCGAGATTTCGCCGCCGACGAGCAGTTGGCGGAGCCTTTCCAGCCGATGGTCGGCGGCTGGAACACCTTCGTAAAGCGTATGGTTGTCCGGATCGACGTTCCGGGCAATTTCCACCAAAAGGCGGGCCAAAGCCTCGCGATCAATACCGGTATCGTTCGAAGCTTGTTTTTGAGAAAGGCTGATTGGTTCGACGCTCGACGTCAAGTTCCGATCAACTCACTTTCCAGCCACGCTCGGAATTGCCCTTGCTGCCGACGGGATCCTGGTTGAGACATTTCGCGACCTCGACGAACAGTCCGGCCAGAAGATTCCGGTCGGTCTTGACGTTGCTGAGATCGGAAAAGATCTTCTCCATGAGCATTTGGGCGCTTTCGTTCTTCTGCTTGATTTCCTCGCGCAGCAAATGGTCGCTTCTGCTCATGCGATCCGCGAATTCGCGCTCGAGCTCACTCAATTGATCCGATAAGGCGCGCACCTGCTTTTCGAGCGCCTGGTTTTGATCGCGAAGATTGCGGTCCATTTCCTTGTCGGCCTCGGCGCGTGCGTCCTTTTCGTTGCGCAACTGCGTCGCCAGCGAGTCAACCTGTTTCTTGGCATTCGACTCGTAGGTTTCAAGGTTGCGCTTGGTTTCGGATTCGACATCCTTGAATCGCTGCAGGAACCGTTCCTCAAGCTTGGAGAAGCGGCGATCATAGTCCTGCATCTGATTGCCGAACAAAAGATCGCGTATCTTGTCGACACCTGGAGCGTCACCGCCTGGCCCGCCCTCGCGAGCCTGGGAGGCCATGAAGTTCAGCCCGTTTCCCTCTGAATTACCTATCAGATTTGCATCCGCTTTATTTGCCGAAGAAGCGGCACTAGAAGGTTCCTTGGCCATCTCTAACCCCAATTGCCCACTTAAACATTAGGAGACGGTAAATTATGTCAGACAAATACCAGGCCCGCAAGGTGGAATCCTCTTGGGTTGAAACTGATTCGTCCGTCCCTTGTTCGCCTCTTGGACAGCAGAGCGCATCGAACGGTCCAACGGTCTGATCCATCAGAAGCGACTGGCACTGGTCTATATTGCCCTCGCCGGTTATGCAGACTCTCAGTACATTACCTTCGAAAGCGATGGCGCCGGCCGCCAAAATCAGCCCATATTCGCAGTGTAGAGCGGCTTGCGCCCATAAGGCGCGTGAATAGGCCCCCCATGCGCCGCCGGGTATCGATGCCTTTGCGGGGTCGAGGCAGATGCGGCGCGCAATGTGCTGCGTCGCAGGTCGGCGGGGTGTCGGCTGGCACGATTTAGCCGGACCATTCCAGGCCCGCTCGACGCAGGCCCTCGACCTATCTGGCGCGGTCCTCAGCCCGTATCAGCGGGTGGTATTTCTCGACCCAGTCGATGCTGAGATTCGGCGGTAGAGGTTTGCATTCGACGAGTCCTTGTCGGGCATTTCCAGATCGCCGGCTTGCCGCCGCTGTGAGTGTGCGCCAGGCGGTTCCAAAGTTTGGTCTCATCAGTACGGCCCGACGTTCAGCTCTTACCGCTTCGGAGTAGCGGCCGGCGATGAGATGGCAAAGACCTTCAACGGAATCAACCCTGACAGGGAACATGAGAGACTAGTCGTTCAGCTTTCCGCCACGGTGTCCCATCGTCATCTTGGATGCGTACATCGTCGGTGAACGCTTGCCTGGAAGGTTTGCCTCGAGGACGATCTGTTCGACAAAGCCTTGGTTCATCTCCAACTCCACGCATTCGTCGAGCTTATCAACGAGCCAAACCGCGTAGCCTTCAGGTTCCTTCGCGTCAAATTCCGAATCGTCCGCTGGTATCTTGGGCTCCGGAAACGCCGGGATGATCATTATCTTGGGCTTTGGCAAATCGTAGGTATGTCCCTCATAGGCATAACCGACAATAATCCCGCACGATGTTTTCTGTTCTGGAGATGATCCGAGCATGAACGTGCTTCCTACCGTTGAAATGAACGCAACGCCAAAATTCTTCAGGTCTATCTTGAAATGATAAGAGACTCTGATTGGTATTTTTGGAAATGAAATAATTCCATTTAATATATCTTGACGGCCTTTGTTGCTATTATAT
>NZ_RZSB01000845.1:0-2341 GCF_004023285.1 Mesorhizobium sp. M2A.F.Ca.ET.067.02.1.1 | reverse complement strand
GCGGCAAACCCGAGTGCGATCATTTTCATGATAAATCTCCCTGAACAAGCGCGCGGCAGTCGCGCGCTCATTCGGTCAACGCGTTGTGGAGCCCGTTTCTTCCTTTGGCGAAGCGGCGACTTGCCACACAATGGTGATTGGCAGGCGCACGCCCGCATCGCTATATCGACGCCAGCACAATCGGGACTCATGGAATGGCACTGGACATCGGCTATGTCAGCGCGGTCGGGGCGGGAGCGATCTCGTTCCTGTCGCCTTGCGTGCTGCCGCTGGTGCCGCCCTATCTCTGTTACATGGCCGGCGTGTCGGTCGACGATTTCCGCGGCAATCATGCCATGACGGCGCGGGAAGGCACGCGTGGCGCGCTGCTCTATGCCTCGCTTGCTTTCGTGCTCGGCTTCTCCACGGTGTTCGTCGCGCTGGGCGCCGGCGCCTCGACCATCGGCAGGCTGCTGCGGGTCTGGCAGGAGCCGCTGGCGATGGCGGCTGGCGCACTCATCATCATCATGGGGCTGAATTTTCTGGGCATATTGCGCATTCCGCTGCTGTCGCGCGAGGCGCGCTTCCAGTCGCAGGGCAAGCCCGCAAACATGGTCGCCGCCTATGTCATGGGTCTGGCCTTCGCCTTTGGCTGGACGCCCTGCATCGGGCCGGTGCTGGGGCCGATCCTGACCTTGGCCGGCGGGCGCGAGACGGTCGGCGAGGGCGCGCTGCTGCTCGCCGCCTATTCGCTCGGGCTGGGCATCCCGTTCCTGATCGCGGCGCTGTTTTCCGGTGCGTTCATGCGCTTCCTCGGCAAATTCCGCGTCCATCTCGGCCGCGTCGAGAAGGGCATCGGCGCGCTGCTGGTCGTCGCCGGCGTATTTTTCCTCACGGGCGGCGTGCAGAGTGCGTCCTACTGGCTGCTGGAGAATTTCCCGGTGCTGGGGCGACTGGGGTAGGCTGCCATTTTATGCGCGACGATCACTCCGGCACGCCGGCGACGCCCAAGGCCTCGACGTAACGCTCGCCGAACACCTTGTCCTGCCATGGGTTGATCTGTCTCTGCAGGGTGAGCGTGTAGGTCGGGAACGCCTCCATCAGCCGCTGCGCCGCCGCCCGCGCCTCGTCCAACCGATTGAGTTTGACCAGCGCCATGATCACCACCCGGTGCGAGGAGCCGTAGTTCGGCATCTCGTGCAGCGCGCGTTCACCCCATGCCAGCGCTTCCTCGTAGCGCTCGAGCATCAGGTAGCTCATCCCGATGCCCGAGAGCGCGATGCCTTTCTCGGGATCGACCGGGCTCAGCCGCATTGCCCTATGAAAATGCTCGATAGCGACGAGCGGGCGGCCGGAATGTGCGTTGACCCAGCCGCAGCTCGTATGGCCCTGCGCCGAATTGGGATTGAGCCGCAGGGATCGTTCGATAGTGGCCAGCGCCATCTCGTAGTCCTTCGCGCTGTAGGCAATGACCTGCGCGGCGAAGCGCAGGCTCGTGGGGTCGTCGCGCGCTTCCGGCAGTACCTCGCGCGCCATGCGCGTGGCGACTCTGGTATCGTCGGGCTCGTGCCAGCACTGGCTCACGGAGATGCTGCGGATATGGGCGCCGAGTGCCTTCGCCAAGTTGAAGCCAGGATCGATGCTGAGCGCCTCGTTGGTGAGCCGTCGCACGTCGGCAAAGCCTTCGCGGGTCATGCTGTAGAAGCACGGCAGCGCGCGAAGGTAGAGGTCGTAGGCGCTCATGTAGTCGGTCGGCTTCATGCGCGCCTGCTTGATTTCCTCCAGCCGGATGCTCGGCTCGACAGCGCCGACGACGCTCTCGGTCACCTTGTCCTGCAGGTCGAAGATGTCGCACATATCGCCCTCGAAGCGGTCGGCCCAGACATGGTGCCCGCTGATCGCGTCCACCAACTGCCCACTGATGCGAACCCGCGAACCTGCTCGGCGGATGCTGCCTTCAAGCACGTAGCGGACGCCCAGCTCGCGCCCGACCTGGCGCAGGTCCACGGCCCGGCCCTTGTAGGTGAAGGACGAGTTTCGGGCGATCACGAAGAAGGAGTCCACCCGGCTCAATCCCGTGATGATGTCTTCCACCAGCCCGTCGGCGAAGTATTCCTGGTCGGGGTCGCCGCTCATGTTGGTGAAGGGCAGAACCGCGATCGAGGGTTTCTCGGGCAGGGGAGGCGGTGCGGCGCTGGCGTCGGCCTCGACGCGGTAAGCGCGCACGGGCCGCTCGATGTTCTTGAGGCGCAGGTCGCCAAGCGGCGTGAAGCCGCAGTCGAGCTTGCCCTGAAGGTGGTCGTAGGCGGTACCCGAGACGACCACGGTGCCTGGATCGGCGACGCTTTCGAGGCGGGCGGCG
>NZ_RZSB01000844.1:0-2343 GCF_004023285.1 Mesorhizobium sp. M2A.F.Ca.ET.067.02.1.1 | reverse complement strand
CCCAGTCCTTCAGCCGCAAGATCGCCAAGGCCCTGGCCGCCCGCGCGCCGGATTCGGTGCGCTGCCGCTTCATCGAGATCGGCGACCTGCCGCTCTACAACGAGGATCTGGACGGTGACGACCCGCCAGCGGCGTGGTCGGCCTTCCGTGCGGCGATGCGCGAATGCGACGCGGTGCTGTTCGTCACCCCGGAATACAACCGCTCGATCCCCGGCTGCCTGAAGAACGCGCTTGATGTCGGCTCGCGCCCATCGGGCAAGAGCGTGTTCAAGGGACTGCCCGCAGGGGTCGTCAGTGTCACACCGCATAAGCTTGGCGCTTTCGGCGCCAATCATGCGCTGAGACAAACCTTCGCCTTCCTCGACATGCCAGTGATGCAGCAGCCGGAGGCCTATATCGGCAATGTCGCGGAAATCCTGGACGGCAAAGGCGCGGGGACCAATGCCGACACCGCCACCTTCCTCGAAAATTTCATGGCCAGCCTGGAAAGCTGGATCAGGACGGTGCATCCTGCCGGCTCGTCCTTCGATGCCTTCATGAAGCAGCGCGAGAAGATCGCCGAAGACTATGTCAATGGCGATGCCGCCTCGCTGAAGGCGATCGTCACCCGTGCCGGGCCGGCGACGTTCTTCTCACCGCGCGGCGACCATCTCGAAGGCGCCGAAGCGGTTGCCGGCCGTTACGAACGCGATGCCGCAAGCTTCCACAAAGGCGGCAACACCGACCTCGAGGTGCTGCAAGCGTCGGCGAGCGGCGATCTGGCGTTCTGGAGCGGCTTGCAGCATGCCAAGGCGCGCATCGGCAAGAACGGCGAGGCGACCGAGATGACCTTGCGGGTGACGGAAGTGTTTCGGCTGGAGGATGGCGCGTTCAAGCTGGTGCATCGCCATGCCGACCCGGTTCATTAGCCGGCGCTTGCAAAATCCGCGACACAATGCCGGGGGGCTTTGCAACACGCACCTATTCCTTTTGGCCTGCGAGCGGCATACATCGGATACATGGTCGTGCCACTTGATGGCATGATGGCGACGACAAAGATACGAATGAGCGCGGATACGGAAGTCTCGCCGTCGGGGGCCGGCAAGCCAGCGATATTGGACGGTACGATTGTCGTCGGCGGGGGCGCCGCCGGGCTTGCCGCCGCGCATGCGTTGACCATGGCTGGCGTGACGACGCGGATCCTGGAGCGCGAGCAGAGGCTGGCCGAACCCTGGCACCGCCGCCACGACAATCTGCACCTCAACACGCATCGCGACCTCTCCTCATTGCCAGGCGTGTCCTATCCGGCGGGGACACCGGCGTTCCCGCACCGCAGCGCCGTCGCGCGCCATCTCAATGAGTTCGCCGAAACGCACCGGCTGCCCGTCGCCTTCGGGGTCGAGGTCGACGAGATCGAATTCCGAGGCGACCATTGGCTGCTGCGGACAAGCGAGGGCTTGAAGGCGGCGCGATATGTGGTGATCGCCACCGGACGGGACCGGCAGCCCTTCATCCCGGCCTGGACAGGCATGGACGATTTTTCCGGCAGGATCATCCATTCGGCCGATTTCGGAAAGGCAAGCGACTATGCCGGCAAGAAGGTGCTGGTGGTCGGCGCCGGCAATTCCGGCTTCGATGCGCTCAACCATCTTTCCCGTGTCGAGACCGGCCAGATCTGGCTTTCGGCGCGCAACGGACCTTCGCTGCTGCCCAAGCGCATCGGCAAGATCGCGGTGCACCGCATATCGCCGCTCATGGCCAACCTGCCCACATGGCTCGCCGACGCGGTCATGGCGGCAACGCAGCGCCTGGTGTTCGGAGATCTGACGAAATACGGCCTGCCCCCTGCCCCGTCGGGCGGCGCCAGCCGGCTCGGCTCCGACTATACCGCGATCGCGGCCGACGACGGCGCGGTCGAGGCCATCAAGGCCGGGCGCATCATCGTCGTGCCGCAGTTGCGCGAATTCAGGCGCGACGGCGTCGTGCTCGACAATGGCCAGCGAATAGCGCCCGACATCGTCATCGCCGCCACCGGCTACCGCACCGGACTGGAACCGATGCTGGGCAAGCTCGGCGTGCTCGACGCCAAGGGCGTGCCGCTGTTCAACGGCGCCGCAAACGACCCGAAGCTGCCCGGGCTCTGGTTCACCGGCATGCGGCCCAGCATTCGCGGCTGCTTCGCCAACTCAACAATCCAGGCCGCGGCGATCGCCAGGAAGATCACTGGCCTGAAGAGCTGAGCGCGCTACAAGGAACAGACAAGACGGTCGGTCGTTTGCCTTTCTCTGATGAAAGGAAGCGAGATGCCGACGCCCGATGAGCTCGAAGCAAAATTCTGGAAAGCCCTGAAATCGGATATGACAA